>JBGZJG010000033.1:0-4523 GCA_041848665.1 Filifactor sp. | reverse complement strand
TTTGTAAAATTGTTTATAAAAAATCAGGAGGTCGGTATGGGAAGAATACACAATATTGAAAATCGAAAAAACAAGCAAGATTCCAAAAGAGCGGCTGTATTTACAAAGTATGCGAGATTGATTACAGTTGCAGTGAAAGAAGGTGGCCCTGATCCCGAATACAATGCTTCCTTAAAAACAGCTATTGATAAAGCAAAATCTATGAATATGCCAAATGACAATATAGATAGAGCCATAAAAAAAGGAGCGGGTTCCGGCGAAGGTGAAAATTTTGAAAGTATTACTTATGAAGGATACGGTCCCGGAGGAGTTGCTATGATTATTGAGACTCTAACGGATAATAAAAACAGAACCGCAGGAAATATTCGTTATTATTTGGATAAAAATGGCGGAAATTTGGGAACTGCAGGTTGCGTTTCCTTTATGTTTGATCGAAAAGGTATTATTTTGATTAAAAAAGCGGATGCTATTTCGGAAGATGAATTGATGGAAGCTTCCTTAGAAGCGGGTGCAGAAGACTTTGTGTCTGAAGAGGAAGGTTTTGAAATTTACACCGATCCCGCTGATTTTTATTCTGTAAAGGAATCTTTGGAACAAAAAGGCTATGAAATTTTATCGGCTGAAGTAAGTATGTTGCCTCAAACTTATACGGCTGTTGAACCAAACGTTGCAAATCAATTAAACCGTCTCTTGGATATGCTCGATGACGACGATGATGTTCAAGAAGTTTATACGAATATGCAAGATTAATAACTAATCCGAGTACAAAAAAACCGATGGATATAAGAAATGTGAAACCGTCATCCCGATTGTTAGATGGTTAGTCTGACTTTTTGGGATTGGTGTATACATTTGTTATTTTACCCATCGGTTTTTCTATTTTTTATACTATTCTTAAATTAATCATATGCTTTAAGAAAGCAACATATGAATGAGCCTGTCCGTTTCACAAATTCATAATACAGTATTTGTTTCGTGATTCACTTTCATTTACTTGATTTTGTTTTCAGCTACACCATAGTATCAACTTTTTCTTATACGAAACACTATTTTAAAATATAGCGATAGTGATGAAAAAGAAAATAAAAGCTAATAGCATTAGAAAAAAGTAGCTTTTTATAGCTTTAGTTATGAGTATGAAACACGATTGATATACGGAATTTTAATTAGAATATATTCTTTTTATATGAGGTATACAGCTCTTTTAGTATATTCATGTTGTCATTCATTACAAGTTGTAAATCGGACGCTTTTTTATAATTTTTTTCTGCAAGAGCTTCTTTAATTTCACTAAAAAGACATTTCTTATCTACGCTGTCTTTCATAAGTTCCCATCGAAGTGTATTTATTTTTGTCCAATTTACAATATCCAAGTCGGAAATGTCATGGTGGTTTTCATGGAGAATGTCAAAGGAACGCACTTCTTCCATATTATCTTCAATAATATGATAGCTCAACTGATTTACCCATTTTTCCAATATGGATGCTTGGTAAGAATCAATTATCTCATCGGTAAAGATGTCATCTTTTTTTAGAACATGGACTTTTTCAGGATATTGTTTGAAATGAATTAGGTTTTCATAAACGGTTCTCGGAGGAACTCCAAATTTTTGATATCGTTCTTCCTCGGAGTAATGCTCAAAAATATTTTTTTCACTTCGATATTCTCTTCCCCGTTCTAAATAAATCCCGTCTTCCTCTTCTGTCTTGGAAAATTCTTTTTCCAATTCGTCTAAATTCAAATTCATTGCAGCATTCCAAAGACCATCTCGAATCCCTTGGTAACAAGCAGCCAAAATTAAATATACGTTATTATGCGGATTTGGAGAACGTAGTTCAAACCTTGTGGAAAGCGGATTATTTCCATCTTTAATTAAACCGATTAATATGGAACGATTTCGTGAAGGAATTTGAGGACTCATTCCAAGAGAAGATACGATACAAATCGGTGCTTCAAAATGAGGTTTTAAACGATTGATGGAATCGTTTGTCCAAGCAATAAATGGATTGATTACTTCATAATTTTTTAAAATCCCCATCAATGCGGATAATCCATAAGAGGTTGTATACCTCTCAAACATATCTTTATGAGAAAATAAATTTTTTCGACTTCCATCTTTCAGTTTTGCTGCAATACCGATATGAACGTGTTTTCCGCTTCCTGCTACTCCTTCTATCGGCTTTGCTCGAAAAGTAACCTCTAATTTATGCAAATGAAAAATATCTTTTACCAAATGACGTATGAAGTGTTCCTTATCACAAGTATGCATTTCATCATCATATTTCCAGTCAATTTCCAACTGTTCCATGATATGTTCCGATTTTCCGGTAATGGAAATTCTTGATGTAACACCCCCTACTTCTTTATGCCCCATTTCCGGTTCAAAACCGTATAGTTCCATTACTCGAATGGTATCTTCCAAAGCGGTACGAACTTCTCCATCAGTACGTTTCCAATATTGTTCTTTCAATCGTTGTGATGCGGATAATTTTTCGACATCCGCCTTGTCATCCGGTGTTTGTACCCAAAATTCCAATTCCGTTGCGGAAGTAAGTGAAATTGTTTCTACATCATCTACGGATAAAATCCCTATCTCCTGACAGATAGAAGGATGTTTTGTCAAAAATTCCATGCTGTCTTCTTTTATTTTTTTGGCAGCTTTTTTTAAGATAGAACGTGAGCAAACTCTCTTATTTCCGTGAATAAGAAAAGATGGTATTCTCAATGTTCCCACAGGAGTTTGTTCATCTTCAAACAGATTTTCAAAATTATAGTCTACATACCAATCCACTTCAAGATCCGGCAAAATAATAACCTTTGCATTATCTAAAGTTGCAATATTTTGTAAAACAACGCTGGAGCCGTCTGTCTGAACTCCAACATGAAGTAAATTGTCAATATCTTTTATAAATGTGTCAACAGGAATTTTTTCATCCGTACCGTTTCCGCTGAAATCAACTGCAACAAATGACACAAAGCGAATTTCTGTATGCGCCTCTAATATTGAGATAATATCGGAATGAGAGTGCTTATCTCTTTTTAAAACAAATAGCAGGCTTTCAAAGGTCTTGCTGTTAAAATTCATATGGTATCCTCCCTTATTTTTCTATAATGAAGTATTCTGCAAAAAAGTTCCTAATATAAATTTGTTGCTATGAAGAATAGATGCTCATTTTTTAAATAATCTTTTTTTGATGAGGCTATGTTTATTCCTGTTGTCTTTTTTGTAATTGCAATACATTTTTTAATGCCATCATGGAACCTATCTTAGAATATTCATAAGTCAATCCACCTTGAAAATAAACGGTATATGGCTCTCTAATCGGTGCATCTGCACTTAATTCAATGGATGAACCTTGAATAAAATTGCCTGCTGCCATAATAACAGGGTCACTATATCCCGGCATATCCCATGGTTCCGGAGAAACAAATGAGTCAACCGGTGCAGCGGCTTGCACACCTTTACAAAAAGCAACAATTTCGTCTGCGCTGTTTAATTCGATTGCCTGAATAATATCGCTGCGTATATCATTTGGTTTCGGAAAGACATTACAACCTATATTTTCAAACAGTTTGCTGCAAAACACAGCTCCTTTTACCGCACCGCATACAACCGCAGGTGCAAAAAATAATCCTTGTAAAATAGTACGAGTCAAACCAAAAGTAAGACCACATTCTTTTCCGATACTTGGAGAAGTTAAAGATTTTGCAACCAATTCCACCAATTCATGTTTTCCACAAACATATCCTCCGGTCAAAGCCAATCCTCCGCCCGGATTTTTAATTAAAGAGCCTGCCATAATATCTACTCCTACTTCAGTGGGCTCTTTTGTTTCCAAAAATTCCCCATAACAATTATCCAGCATAATAATAACATTTTGGTTGATTCCCCGAATAAACGTTACGACTTCTTCAATATCTTTAATAGAAAGAGATTTTCGATTGCTGTATCCTTTGGAGCGTTGAATATAAATCATCTTTAAATTATTGCATTCGTTCATGACTTGTGCGATTTTCTCTTTATCGAAGTCCCCGTTGCTCAAAAGATCTACTTGCTTATAGATAACACCATAGTTTTTTAAAGAATGGGAGTCTTCCGAAAGTCCGATTACCTTATCTAATGTATCATAAGGTTTTGATGATATTGAAATCATTTCATCTCCCGGAAACAATAAACCTTTTAAACACAATGTTAATGCATGCGTTCCGTTTACAATCGTGGAGCGTACCAAAGCATCTTCCGCTCCAAAAATCAAACTGAAAATCTCTTCCACCTTTTCTCTTCCAATATCATT
This sequence comes from Filifactor sp., assembly GCA_041848665.1. Classification (GTDB taxonomy): domain Bacteria; phylum Bacillota; class Clostridia; order Peptostreptococcales; family Filifactoraceae; genus Filifactor. Next base: position 227 of record JBGZJG010000033.1, on the reverse strand, counting down.
GTATCCATAACCGGTTGTCCAATTAAAATGAATATCCGACAATCGGGCTTCCTGCATAGCATTTAAAACCTTATATTCGTTAAACATTTTTATTTCTTCATGTTTCGCAAAAATATCTGCAATATCACACTCCGTCTTTTTTGCAAGTTCTATAATTTTCGCAGTAATACCGAATTTTTCCATCAAAATATTTCCTGTTTGTATCTCCATAAACAATTCCCCGTTCC
>JBGZJG010000032.1:0-6400 GCA_041848665.1 Filifactor sp. | reverse complement strand
TTCAGCACCTCTTCCAAATAGTCTTCTTCGAATCTTACTATCACGGCTTCTTCTTTTATATATTTTCGTTGGTGTATATTTCCATACTCTTTGTACTCGATCATCCCCGGAATGGGTCCGTTTTCCTGAAATTCTCCAAAAACAGTTACAAGGATTACGGTCGGTTTAAAGCCCAATTTTCTACATACTTTAAGAATTCCTTCCACCGTCAAAAATTTGTCTACTCCTATTTTCAAAAAAGTATCCATCGCGACTTCTTCCGATTGCCCGCAATCGTATCTATGCCATTGCAATTTTGCCATATATTTTCCTTCTTTCAAGTCATCCTTTTTTCCATTACTCTGTTTCTATTTGAATCACAGGCTCCGGATTGTAGGATATTCGTTCCATGTTATAAAAATACAGCACGATATTCTTCCCAAATGGCGGATTTGTATACATCATAAGTGTAGCCTCCGCGGTATTCCTTACAAAATATTGGGGCCTATCATTTAGCGGACATATTTTTCTATGTCTATCCTTAATCGGTTTTATCAATTCTATCCCTTTCTTTTTTATGTTTTTAGCAAAAACATCCAATATCTTTTCAAGGTTCTCTTCTCTGAATTCGACTATGCTATACCCCGGTTCTTCACAATAGTGATGATATTCAACCGGCAATATGGAGATTTCTTGCTCTTTGGCTTCATATCCGTACAAGGCTATGACCGTCGGTCGAAACTCCAGTGCTTCACAAAGTTTGAGTATTGATTCCTTTTCAAAAATTTTTTTGAATCCGATTTTCCATCTCCCTCTAAAGCGCATTTCTGCAATGATATCTTCTTTCTTTAATTTGTACCGTAATTTCATCGTTTATCTTGAGACTTGCGATTTGATTTAAGAATCGCAAGTCTCTTTTTCCTTTCTTGATTTTCCTTAAATGCTATATAGCTTCTTAAATCAAAAGCGTGGTTTAATTAGAATAAAGTATATTGGTATTAGAACATATGCTGCCAGCCCTGCCAGCAACAAAAAACCAAGCCACATCCTTTCTTCCGTCCATCTTATGGCAGCCATCATATAAATGTATGGGAATATCAAAACCAATATATGCCATCTACTCATATAGAACCATAAGATACTCTCAATACTAAAAATGTATCCGGCTCCCCAAATAATTAAAGATAGATATAAAACTCCATAGAATATTGCTGAAGAAGCAAATATCGTTTTTTTGTTTTTGATTGGCCATGGGAAAAGCACTCTTAGCATAAACGAATTTAAAGGTATTGTTTTTCCATACACTTCTCTCTTCTCCGGATTATTGTATCTCTGTTCTTCGCTATAGATTGCTATAACAAAAGAAACATATACTATGATATTGTAGATTAATTCTTTTATCATTTCCGCCACCTCGTAAAATACTCTTCTAACATCCTAATATCTGCTTCACTTAACCCTTTAAGTCCTGAAAATTGTCTAAGTTTTGGAAGTGGAATTCCTTTTACCGATATCCCTCCATATTGCATATTCGAATTTTTAAGAAGATAATCTACTAACTCTCCCAAAAGCATATCCATAGCATATGAACGAATTGTCCCTTTCATCTCTCCTAAAACCGATTCTCTTGTGAAATCTCTCAAGATACGCTCCATGCCGTTTCGAATCAGAACTTGGTTGAGGCGCAGAATTCGAGGACGCATACTCGCTGTATATTTTGTTGTCTTTGCAGATTCCGTCTTGTCCGTTTGCTCCGTACAGGTAGAGGAGCTGCTCGTTTCCTCGCCGGATTTTGAGCGCACTGTCGATCGGGGCAATATCGTTTGGTGTAATGCTTGTCTCTATGGTTTGCCCGTTTGTTTTGTGCTCTTGTTTGACCAAATGACTCATGGCGTCGTAACGGTAGTGGGGGCTATTACCTGCACTAATGAGTTTTATCCGAAGTAATGGCCCCGACTCTTTACTTTGCATCGAGCGATGCGATATCCGCTGCGTCTACAATATCGTACTTGTCCGTCAGAATCGCTTCATGGTTTCCGCCCTCGTCATATTTGAAGCATATCATATCTTCTCTCTTGTTCTCCGGATCGATGTTGTCTCTATCAAATACAAGCCACGGCAAAATTGTCCCATACAATGTAACAGTCGCGCTTCCTTCCGTATAATATGCTTTGTCTTGGATATGCTTCCAAATCTTATGTTCGATGTAATTCAGTTCGGATATGGTCAGCATATGTTTTACTTCAGCATTTTCAATTTCCATATCCCTCATTCCGGACAGCTTCCAATGTTTTCCGGTATAGTCGCAGACATATTCTCTGCTCTTGCCCGGATCGCGATCTCCTCCCAATCCGAATCGGAAGATATATCGGACAGCTCTTTGGCTTTTTTCGTCAAAACGAATACCGATCTCGATTAGATGAAAATAATAGCTATCTTTATGGGCAATGTCTTCTATTTGCTCTGCCAACTCTTCAATGTTTTTTGCCTCGATATTTTTCCCAATCGGATCGTTGTCTTGAAAAAGAGCAAGAAGTCCGAGGATAAGAATGAGCGATACTGCCGCAACGATATATTTCTTTTTTATTTTCATTTCACTCTTAACTCCTGCTGATTCAATTTATCACTTCAACTTTTTTTATTTCCGCCGTACTGTCAAGTAGCAGCGCATGAATATACCCGCCATCCCATGATTGGAAAAGTAGACTCATTTCTTCTTCGGAGCCTATCTTCGGGTATAGCACGGCTTCTTTATTCAAAATCAGTGCCGCCGGTGCCGGCTTCGGAAAGATCACCACTTCGCAAAGATTGTCCTCCCAGATATCTCTTTCGATAGTATACTCTACGGTTTTTTGGAATATCTCATTCAGGTTTTGAGGTCGGTATTCTTCTCCATAGACAACATAGAGCGATCTCTTCTTATCTACTTCTGTAATACACCATCTCCCATCACTAATCCAACTGCATTTCAAAAGAGTATAGGTGTAATGCCTGTCGTTTGATGGTAGCGTATAGACAAAGGTTATGCCCGTCGCCCTCTTTTCTCCTTTATCGATAATAGCCCATAGTTCCGTTAATGCAATTACCTCCTCTTGTTCTTTTGCGTATTGATAGACTTCTTCTTCCAATGCTTCGATACTATCCACCTCTACGATTTTTCCCACTTGATAGGCGGTATTCGGTTCGATGTCTTGCTCCATTAACCATTCTTCATAAAAGCCATAGATGGCTGAAAAAATAAGCATCGCTAAAAATATACTTCCAATGACAATCCATGTCTTCTTTTCAATATTATTATCCGAATCTTTTTTCACCGCTCTACCCCCTTTGCTCGGTTGCCGGCAAGGGTATTGAGATGAAAATAAAAGCTCAATACCCTTGTTCACTTATCATAAAGGTTTATTCTGTTAATTCGTATCCCGTCTCACAAAAGGTACATTAATCAATGTTTGAGTCAATATTGAATAAATATTTTTGAATATCACTATATTCTCCTTTCCCTTTGCATATTATTTCTATTTTTTCTATCTCAGGTAAAATCAAATATTTGAGTCGAAAAATAACCGCACCGCTTGTATATCCGTTTAACTCCGGATACTTATTACTTGACAGCTTCATTCCATAAAAAACCAAATACCATGTATATGGCGAACTTTTGTATGGTTCCTCTTCTCTCATTCCATACATCGATTCTCCCGCTAAGTATATCGATACTTCACTTGCAGAAAATTCGCCTTCAATCAACCGCTCTACCACTTCCGCATAAGTAACTTCTCTCCCTTTAACTTTAGTAATCACAGTTTCTTTTGGCAGCATTGTATTATACATTGCTTTGCATCTTGTGTTGATCGTTGCCCATAACCGGAGTGTTGTCAATTGACATCCTACCCGAATGTATCCTTCCCGAAAATCTTCAGACACCGCACACATCATTAGAAATAGGCTCATTCCTGCAACTATTGCTCCGGCGTAAATTTTCCGGTTATTCTTTTTTATTTTCTTGTCTTCCACTGCGGTCTAAACTCCTTTCCCCATCCGTCATGATTGACTCTCGGTTTTCCTTTGTCTACCATATCATTCGGTGGCGCTGTATATTTTGCTGTCTTTGCAGATTCCGTCTTGTCCTTTTGCTCGGTTGCCGCCAAGGGTATTGAGATGAAAATAAAAGCTCAATACTCTTGCTTCTTGATTCAGGTTTGTTTCAATGGTTTAAGGCAAATATGCTACTCCGGTTAAATAGCTGCCGCTCTTTTTGATTATTACCAAGGTTGATTTTTAGTGCGGATGTTTATTGTCATTTAAGACTCCGGTATATTATTCCAAGTATACTAATCGATACTGAACTCCTTTCGACGAATACACCCTCAACTCATTGAGCCGAGCCGAATTTTCTTCATAGCCCTTCGGAAACACAATGTACCTATCGCCTGCTATATAGTACAAACAGCCATTAGGCAATTTCCCCTGCGGCTCACCGATGGCTTTTACAACCTCCTCATATTGTGTGGTACTCTTAAATTCAAAAAAGCTACTAATACTTACCTCTTCTTTTTGCAAGAAACTTTTTCCTGTACTCATATTCATAAAATAGCTTTCTTCCTCTTTGACCTTTCCATTCATTTCCTCAGACGGAGCATAATTAATATCACATAAAATCCCTTCATCGTTACATACTGACAGAAATTCTATTTTGGTATCCGATGTGCTGTTTCCCCCTAAAGGAAATACTATATAATACTCTCCGATGATGTAAAATTCTCTTATTAAGCCCGACCCTATCGAACCATCAGGTGTCCCGATTTCCTTTACCATATCGCAATAAGTCAATCCATAACGAATGTTCAGAAAATAGTCAAGTGTAAGCGATTTATCTCTTACAATATTTTTATAAAGTGTTCCCGGCACACCGTTAACCGACACAATTCTCATCGTATTCCCTCTATATATTGCTTCCTTGCTATGTTCCCGTCTTTCTATAGTTTCTTCTACAATTTCATTGTTTTGAACTCCTGTAATAAGCAAGCGGCTGATAAAAAAACCGACAAGAGATATTAGTAATATTTTTCTTATGCTGCTTTCCATTTCAATCCATTCTCCCTTCAAACGAAAGTCCGTCTTTTCGAAGAATATAGTATTCTCCTACAACAATCGGGTAATCCAACGCCTCTGCTGCAATTCGATAATCATAATTTTTTCACTATACATCCAATCTCCATATTCATTTAATTGAAGGATTCGATCAGTCGCTTCCATTTGCCCATTCGGATCGGTGATGGCTCGTATGCTGCCCGATCGGTCTTTGGTGATGCTGTGTATTCTGCTGTCTTTGCAATTCCTTGTCCGTTTGCTCCGTACAGGCAGAGGAGCTGCTCGTTTCCTCGCCGGATTTTGAGCGCACTGTCGATCGGAGCAATATCGTTTGGCGTAATGCTTGTCCCTATGGTTTGCCCGTTTGTTTTGTGCTCTTGCTTGACCAAATGACTCATGGCGTCATAAACATAGCTTGCTTCTCCTTGCTCGGTCTTACCCCAAATCAGTTTATTTTGACTGTCGTATCGATAGGCTGCTATGGTCGTTTGCTCTTGCTACTCTTCGATCAGATTGCCATTGGTGGCATAAGTGTAGAGAGTGCGATCATCAATCATATCTCAACTACGGGCAATGAATCGTAGGATCGCCGGTCTTTATTGTAAGTGTAAATTATGCTGGGAAAACTATCTATCCAGTCCTTATATGGAAAAGTAATTGTCAACTCGGCAAGACTTGTTTGTTTTAAGATATTCTGCAGCATTAAATTAAAAGCTATATCATCAAAAGCATTTTCAATTTCTTGGTTATCGGATAGCTGCGCCAAACGAAAAACTCTTTTCTTTTCAATTGCCGAAAAATATCTCAGTACTTCCTCCAGGTATCCTTCTTTAATCCTTACTACCATGATTTTTTCTTTCTTTGACAAGTTCGGATACTTTTTGCATTCAATCACCCCCGGTATATCTTTCTCCTCCGGCAAATCTCCAACCGTCAATAACGAGAACATCGTAGGCTGAAAGTCAAGCGCTTTGCATATTGTAAGAATCCCTTCTACCTCAAACAGCCTCTTCATCCCTATTTTCAAAAAAGTACCTATAGCTATCTCTTCATGCTTGTAAACATCTCGTCTATACCATCTCAACTTTGCCATTTCCCTATTCCTCCATTTATTCTCTATCGGTGTTATATATCTATCTCAATCACTCGGTCAGGTTTATAAGAAACATGTTCCGTATTATAGCAATAGAATACACTCCTCCTAAACGGCTTCCTGATCATTATAAGCATTGCATTCGCCGTGTTTCTCATAGTATACAACCAGCTATTATCTACAGGAAGATTTTTTTTGTATTTCTCTCCCATCGGTTGCATTAAGATAATCCCTTTATTT
>JBGZJG010000031.1:0-5851 GCA_041848665.1 Filifactor sp. | reverse complement strand
TTTTAATAATGGTAACATATTAGTAGAGAATATGTGAAACATTTTCTTGAATGTTTTTAAGCAAAAAAAACAGTTTCAGTTGAAATTTTTTGCAAAAAAGAAATGAAACAATCAAACGTTTGGTAAGAATGATTTGGTTCATGTTAGTACATAAGAGATTGCGAAGGGCGGGAGATTTTTATGGAAAATCGCATTCGTGTTGTTACCGGGCATTATGGGAGCGGAAAGACTGAATTTGCGCTAAACTTGGCGGTTAAGCTAAAATCGGATTTTGATAAGGTGGCTATTGTGGATTTGGATGTCATTAATTTGTATTTTAGAAGTCGGGAAAAAGAAAGGGAGCTCAATGAAAGGGGAATTGAGGTTTTTTCAAGTTCTATTCGTGCAAATGCGGTTGATATTCCAGCAGTTGCGGCGGATATTGTTACGCCGATTGAAGATAAAAGATATCAGGTTTTGATGGATATTGGAGGAAATGCGGCAGGAGCCAGAACCATCGGAAGGTACAGAGAGTTGCTGAACAGAAATGGGTATGAGCATTTTTTTGTATTAAATGCAAATCGGCCGGAAACGGATAACGAGGAAAAGGCAATTTTGTTTATGGAGGAGATTGCATTTCGTTCAGGACTTCGCATGAGCGGGATTGTGAATACGACACATATGCTCAAGGAAACAACGGTGGAAGATGTTATGAAGGGGCAGGAGTTATGCGAAAAGGTATCGAAAAAAACGGGAGTTCCCGTTCGCTATACTGTGGCATTGGAAGAGGTTGCAAAAAGACTGCCGAGGGAAGTAAAGGGAGAGGTTTTGCCGATTAGGCTTTTTATGAGAGAAGAATGGATGCTGTAAGTTGTTCGATGAAAGGTTGTTTGACAAAGGGGGTCATACTATGGCAAGAAAAGGTAAGGTTACATTCAATGAGGAGCGTTGTAAAGGCTGTGGACTTTGTGTAGCGGTTTGTCCGAAAAACATAGTTGCATTAAGTTTGGAGAAGATTAACAGCAAGGGGTATCATCCGGCGGAAGTAGTGGATATGGAGAAATGTATTGCTTGTGCGAATTGTGCGACAATGTGTCCGGATAGTGTTATTACGGTTGAAACGATGGAATAAGGGGGAGATGGCATGGCTAAAGTGCTTATGAAGGGAAATGAAGCAATCGGAGCGGCTGCAATTGCAGCAGGCTGTAAGTATTTTTTCGGTTATCCGATTACGCCGCAAAGTGAATTACCGGAATATATGTCCAGAGAGTTGCCGAAGATAGGCGGAGTTTTTTTTGCAGGCGGAAAGTGAAGTGGCAGCCATCAATATGGTGTACGGAGCTTCGGGAGCGGGTGCTCGGGTTATGACAAGTTCTTCAAGTCCCGGAATTTCTTTGAAGCAGGAAGGAATTTCTTATATTGCGGGTGCGGAATTGCCTTGTTTGATTTGTAATATTATGCGTGGCGGACCGGGACTTGGAAGTATTCAACCTTCTCAAACGGATTATTTTCAATCGACAAGAGGCGGAGGAAACGGAGATTATCGTTTGATCGCTTTTGCACCTGCAAATTTGCAGGAAATGGTGGATTTAATTATGGAAGGATTTGATTTGGCGGATTATTATCGAAATCCCGTCATGATTTGCGGAGACGGAATGATGGGTCAAATGATGGAACCGGTTGAATTTAAAGAGCATGTAAAGCGAGAGTTGCCTGAAAAAACTTGGGCAACCAGCGGAACAAAGGGGGAGAGAAAGCCGAATATTATCAATTCTTTGTATTTGGAAGCGTCTATCTTGGAGGAGCACAATAAACATTTGATTAAGAAATATAAGGTGATAGAGGAAAATGAAGTGCGTGTAGAAATGACCGATGTGGAAGATGCGGACTTGGTTTTTAGTGCTTACGGAACTACTTCACGAATTGTAAAGAGTGCGATGAATATTTTGAGAGAAGAAGGATACAAAGTGGGGCTAATTCGTCCGATTACCATTTGGCCCTATCCGTACGAAGCGTTCAAAAAAATCAAATCGGATTGTAAAAATGTTTTGGTTGTTGAAATGAACAGCGGACAAATGACAGATGATGTGAAAATAGCAGTCGAAGGAAGACAAAAGGTACATTTTTATGGACGGCAAGGCGGTATGGTTCCTTCGCCGGAGGAAATTGTAGATAAAGCCAGAGAATTGTTAGGAGGGAAATAATCATGACGGTTGTATATAAGAGAACAGAAGGATTGGTAGATATTCCCACTCACTATTGTCCGGGTTGCACACATGGGATTATTCATAAAATTGTTGCAGAAACATTGGAAGAAATGGGATTGCTTGGCGATACGGTGGGAGTTGCTCCGGTAGGCTGTTCCGTTTTGGCATATAAATATTTCAACTGTGATATGCACGAGGCGGCACATGGGAGAGCACCGGCTGTTGCCACCGGAATTAAGCGTGTTCGTCCTGATGCGTTTGTCTTTACGTATCAAGGAGATGGAGATTTGGCATCCATAGGAACGGCGGAAATCGTTCATGCGGCACATAGAGGAGAGAAAATTTCGACCATATTTGTCAATAATGCAATTTATGGAATGACCGGCGGACAAATGGCACCAACCACATTAATCGGACAAAAAACGACGACGTCTCCATTGGGAAGAACGGTGGAGCATAGCGGAAGACCGATTAGAGTTTGTGAAATGCTTGCAACAATCGATGGGGCAAAATTTGTGGAGCGCGTATCGGTAGATACTCCGGCAAATATCCGCAAAGCAAAACGAGCAATCAAAGAATGTTTTGAGGTACAAATCAGAGGAGAAGGATTTGGGATTGTCGAGGTGCTTTCCACTTGTCCCACAAACTGGGGACTTGCACCGATTGATGCTCTGCAATGGCTTAGAGATAACATGATGCCGTATTACCCGATTGGGAATTACAGAAATACGAAGGGGGAAGAATAATGGAGCATAAAATTATCATGGCAGGTTTTGGCGGACAGGGAGTTATGGCAATCGGTCAGCTTATTACTTATGCCGGAATGGTAGAAGAAAAGTATGTTTCATGGCTTCCGTCCTATGGACCGGAAATGCGTGGCGGAACGGCAAATTGTGCTGTTATTATTTCCGATGAGCCGGTTAGCGCACCTACCGTTACGGCATCTACTGCGGCAGTTATTATGAATACCCCTTCTTTGGAGAAATTTGAGCCTGAAGCGAAATCGGGAGCGAAATTTTTAATCAACTGTTCGCTTGTCGATAAGAAGATAAGCAGAGAAGATATAGAGGGATACTATGTACCGGCAAATGACATAGCCAATAAAATCGGAAATCCGAAGGTTGCAAATATGGTAATGCTTGGAGCGTTTTTGGAAGTTATGGAAGTCGTTTCCAAAGAAACGGTCTTGAAGGTGTTTACAAAAGTATTCGGAGAAAATAAAGCGAAGTTTATTCCGATGAACCAAGAGGCAATGGATGCAGGTGCAAAATACGTTAGAGAAAATCGATAATTTGTGTAAGATAATTTCACATAGTTTGCCCTATATTTAATGCTATTAAATTAGGGTTCGAAGACCTTTTTTGAAAATGGATTAGAAGTACTTTAAAGTACCTCTAATCCATTTTCTTTCTCAAATATGGCAAAGTGTGGTTATGTTGTTTTTTGAAAGAAGATTGAGCTTGTACAAAAAGTGTTGAGTAAACTTTCTTGATATATTTGTAAGTATAAGGGTGAAATAGGAAATATTTTTCTTAAAGCATCAATTTTAAGAAGAATCTATTAGAGAGATCAAAATCAATGATTGAAAAGTTTTGATTTTATCAATAAGTTTTCATCTAAATTAGAAATACAATTCTCAATAATGAAATTAAGACAAGAATGTCTCTTTTTTGTAATCGAATCTTTCTTGAAAGAAAGATTGTTTCAAAGTATATTGATACAAAGGAATGACAAAAAGGAAAACTATCATGAACAACAGGCAGATAGAGAATAAGAAAAAAGAATCTGTTGTGCATACAAAAGAAGAACAGCTCTATGCCGCGCAATGGGGAATGATTGGTGGAATCACTGCATATATTATCGTTATGGTTGTATCTTTTCGCCAAAAATTTGATACCGCACCGGCGAATTTCATTATGGCAGGAATGTTGGTGTTTAATAGAGGATATTTCATGATAAAGAAGAAAACGGAACTTTTTAAGACGGAGAAAGTAGCATCTGTTTTTATGATATTAGGTGGAGTTGTTTTGCATATAGGATATTTGTAAACATACAAAAGAATTGGAAACATAAAAATATAATAACACCATTAAAATTTTGAAGAGTTGTATTCCATAAAAAACAGTCTATATATAGAACTTTCAATGAATGTAAAGTTTTGTTGCATAATTGTAAAGCGTTTGTGTCGGCTTCGTGAAACATAATTTGACAAACTACATTCAAAATAATAAAGGAGGATTTCATAATGAAATTTGCAGATAAAATCCTTGGACTTCGAAAGCAACACGGAATGTCACAAGAAGAATTAGCAGGAAAATTGAATGTATCAAGGCAAGCCATTTCTCGTTGGGAAATGGGGACAGCACAACCTGATGTTTCTAATATATTGCAATTGAGCAAAAATGATATACATAATTTTTATTTTATGCTGGATTAAATTGATAAAAATGATATAATAGGAAGGTATGTGTTAACGATTGAGAATATAAGAGAGGGAACTTATGAACGAAATCAAAAAAGAATGTTTTTCAAAAAAATATCCTTGTGCATTCGTTGTATGGACATATAGCTTAATTTTATTAGCAGGTGCAATTAATGTATATGGTATCAAAATACTTAGTTGTACAGTGGGTCATCATACAGGCAATTTTTCGTGGATTGCAATACATATTTACAATCATGAAATTCCTTTTCCGTTTATTGTGGTGGTTTTGAGTTTTTTTCTGGGTTCTGTTACATCGGGAATTATTTTGTCTAACAACAAAGCGGGAAATGAAAAGCCATACAATATTATTTTGATTGGTGGAGGAATTGTTCTTTCTATAATGGAAATGATGCATCTTGATCAATGGCTTTTGTGTGCAGTTCCGTTTTGGTTAGGAGTACAAAATGCGATGTTTGTTACTTATAAACAAGTCGTAGTTCGTACCACGCATATGACAGGAGCTTTAACAGATGCCGGTTTTGCATTGGGTTCTTATTTGAGAGGAAATACAGGAGAAATTTGGAAAGTACAATTTTATATTTTATCTATTCTTGTTTTTGTAGCGGGAGGGTATGTCGGAGGATTTTTGATAGAATATTCTGTTCTTCCACTTTCTATTGTGGGTGGAATGTATTCTGTGATTGGAATCTGGTATATGAAAATGGTAGAGTTTCCGTTTGATGAGTGGTTGCGTTGGTTGTTTACCTTGGAAGTAACACCATACGAAGGTATTGTTTGGATTTTTAAGGATAGAGAAGAAATTGGTTAAAAAAGGACTTAGATTTTTGAAATACGATTTAAACGGCTTTTTTGTCACATATGTTTGACAAGCATAGAGACTTTTTCTATCCAAAAGTGGTGATATATTGACAAAAATCATACATTCATATACAATGAAAATTAAAGGTAGAAAATATTTGCTACTACCATGATACCAATACCTCGATACCCAAGTTTGATATCAACGAACTTATAGAAACAGATGGATATGGCGAAGGTGTTAGCGAAAAAGATTTTAAAAAAACTACCATACAGTTATTTAAAATTTTAGGAGGAATAAAAATGGGAAAGGCAAAATTTGAAAGAAGTAAACCACACGTAAACATTGGAACCATCGGACACGTAGACCATGGAAAAACAACATTGACAGCAGCAATCACGAAAACATTATTTGACAGAT
>JBGZJG010000030.1:0-3071 GCA_041848665.1 Filifactor sp. | reverse complement strand
TTTGCTTTTTAATGGAAAAGCGATTTTCGGAAGATTCCTTATCGCGGCATCTTATCCTTATGTTATTCCGGCAATAGTTGTGTTTATCGCTATCTTGATGTTGGAAAAAGTGGAAGTTCCGGATACGGATGATATTGTCCAAATACTTAAGCAAAATAACCGGTTTCAATTTGTCGTCAATATGGTAAACTATTCATTTATTCCGTATTACTTAATTGTTTCTTGGATAATCCATCATTTATACAGACTGAAATATCCATATGCGATGCTATCCGTAGCCGTTCCGATATGTGCAATATGGGGAGTAACAGAACTTTTCAAACTGATATAGAAAAATACATGAAATATCTTGTCATTTTCATTCCCATAATTTTTTTATCTTCTTGCTACCATATTCCTGATGATATTCCCGACGATACGGCAAAAGTTTTACGTATGGCAGGCAATAACCGTTCCGAATTGCAACGTGTATTGGAATATTACAGAGATGACTCGCTGAAATTCAGAGCCACATGTTTTCTGATAGCGAATATGGCCGATGAATATGCCATTGTCCCCACTGATACTTCGGATATCTATATTCGTTCTTTTCCCAAACTTAAAACGATACATGAAGAACAACCTTGGGAGCCATCCATATCTAAAATCGGTGTATATTTAGATTCGATAAGGTTGATAAAGAAGCCTCAAATGACAATGATTCGGGATATCGACGTCATAACTGCGGATTTTTTGATTGAAAATATCGACTTGGCATTTACTGCCTGGGAAAAATTTAATGGGCCGGATGCTTATGATTTTGAGACGTTTTGCGAATATGTGCTCCCTTATCGTCTTGAGCACGAACCATTGAATCATTGGCGTAAAACAGCTCACGAACGTTTTGGGTGTTTATTGGACTCCGTAACAGGGGGTTATGATATAGCTAAAAGAGTGGTAAAGAGTAATATGATATGGTATAATGCAGGAATGTCAAAATTTCCCTATCCGCTAACACTCGATTCTCTTTTAAATCTTCACTGGGGAGATTGTGATCAGATGGCATATTGCCTGACTGCTGTATTGCGTGCCATTGGGATACCGTCGGCAATCGACTTCACACCTGTTTGGGCTAATCGTAGTGGAGGACATAAATGGAATATCGTCATAGATCATAAAGGTCATACGGTCGATATTGGTTTCGGCCATGATGCCTCTAACGAATTTGCATATAAAATTTCCAAAATCTATCGCTTATCTTTTGCCGATCAACAATATATAAATGTAGGAAAAAACAATACAGCGTTTTCGTTTTTTTATCATCCGGATTGGAAAGACGTCACTTCGGAGTATAAAGACATGGCAATTTCAGATATACGTATAAAAACAAACAAGAAAGAAAGCGAAGGATACCTCTGCACATTCGACAATTCTATGTGGATACCCGTAGCAAAAAGTTATTTATCAGGAGATGTTTTGATTTTTAACACTGTCGGTAGAGGTGATTTCAGAAAAGAACAGATGCGTTCATACAGAAATTCGGGAGATGGCATTGTATATCTTCCGGTGGGTATACAAAACAATCGGATAACACCGTTAGCACCTCCATTGATCTTGCGGGAAAACGGATTGCAGACAATTTTGAAAGCAGAACTGAAAAAAAAACAAACGATTCATATCAATCGGAAGTATCCTAAATATGGACATATTATTCAATATGAGCGTATGATGTTAGGAGGACGATTTGAGGCATCAAACCGTTCCGATTTTTCACCGAAAATACTATTATGCGATATTAAGTGTATACCCGATCAACCAGTTAAGGATACATGTATTAACATGCCAAGGTCTTATCGCTATGTTCGTTATGTTGCTCCGGAACATTCGTGGGCAAATGTTGGAGATATAGCTTTTTATTCGGATACAAGAAAATTACATGGTATTCCTTTCTCTTCATCGACACATGGTGGTGGGCAAAATGTGAATCGTGCTTTCGATGGAAACATAGACACGTATTTTCATACGAATAATGAGAATGGAGCTTTCGTCGGATTGGATTTTGGGCATCCCGAACGAATTACTCGTATTGTATATTCTCCCCGTACGGATAATAATGATGTTATTCCCGGAGACGAATATGAACTGTTTTATTGGGATAATGAATGGTGTTCCTTAGGTAAATGTATCGCGAACGGTTTTGAATTAGTATACGATAATGCACCATCAAATGCGCTCTTTCTTCTTCATAACCATACGCGAGGCAAAGAAGAGCGACCCTTTACTTATGAACATGGTAAACAGATTTGGTGGTAATTAAGGTTGAAATTTTTCAAAACAAAAGAGGTGGGTATATGTTAATTTTGCAATTTGGATTGTGGATGTTTGGCAATAATAAACATGATAAGTTAAAAAATGGTGTATGAAATAATGTTGGCAATCTTTTTTCTTATCTTTCGTGCGATAAAATATGATTTTAATATCGATTATTATGGGAACTTCTATTTATTATGTTTTTTGTGCATTGTTTTTGCTTATAGCAATCCACTTTATTGTATATAAGTGTTTTAAGAGGTTTAAATGCTTTGTTGCTGAAAAAAGTGAGATGAAATCATTTTTGGAAACATCCATGGGAATAGTTTGTTTCTTGGGGTTGTATTTTGTTATAAAATATGTGGAAAATGCGATTCTAATCATTGCTTTATCTATTTTGTGGATGGGTATGTTATTATGGATAGATATACTGTTTTTTAAAACGAATATGCTTGTATTTAAAACGAATGAAATTGTTTGTCCATTTCGTTGGAAACTTAGTCGGGAAAATATTGAAGCATGGAGCATTGATAAAGAAAAACGTACATTGTTGTTATCATCACAAAAAGGCAAATGCTTATATCGTTTTGATCATATAAGAAAGGAAGACATAGAAGCTTTGTATAATGAAATAGAAGGAAATCTGCATATTTTTTAAAGTTGATAAATGTATTTAAGCTTTTCTTTTCATATAAGCCAACCAACTCTTTTTTGTAATTCGATTTTTTTTTGTGTTGATATACAGAATTTTTGTTTGTTGGGGGAGCACTACTATACTGAGG
>JBGZJG010000029.1:0-8444 GCA_041848665.1 Filifactor sp. | reverse complement strand
ATGCTGTTGTTCTTGGTATGGTGATATTTTTTAGTTCTGCTGTTTTGTCCGGATGTTTTGCCTGGATGATGTAGTTTCCTTGGGGAATGTGTTGTATGTTGCTGAATCGATATTGTCCGTATTGATTTGTTTTTACGGTTTGGATAATTCTGTTGTCTTTTTCTTGAATCAGATTAACCGTGATATTCGGTTGTACTTGATAATTGTATAGGACTGTTCCGACAATTCCTCTATATTTGATGAATAGTTCTTGATGGTAGTTGTTTATAATTGTGTATGCCTCTGCTCTGGTGATGGTATTTTTCGGTCTGAAGGTGTTGTCGGGATAGCCTGTGATGATGTTTGCTTCGGCACATTTTATGATGTTGTTATATGACCATCTGTCTTTTTTGATGTCTGTGAATTGAGGGTTTTCTTTGTTTTGATTTGCTATGTTTTGGATGATGTTTTGTGATTGACTTAACATGGTGACGAATTCTTCTCTTGTTACGAGGTTATCTGCTCGAAAGGTGTTGTCTGAATAACCTGTTGTGATTTTATAGTCATGAGATAGGTTGATGTATATACTTAACGGATGATTTGAAATATCTGCGAAGTGGTCTTTATCTTTTTGGCGGTTCAGGATTTCTTTTTTTAGAATATCTTTTGGAAGGTTTGTTTTTAAAATGAGTTCTATGCTTTGTGCTCTTGTGATTTTTTCTTCAGGCATAAATAGGGTGCTGTTTTTCCATTGGTCGTTGATAATGTCGAGTTTTTGTAAGTAAGAAATTTGTTCTTTTGCCCAATGTTCTCTGATGTCATCATAAGTGCTTGTTTGTATGACCTTGTTCTTGGAAATGTTGTTGTTTGTTTCAGCAAACAAGGACAGCGGTGCATTGGTTAGCAGTAATGTACACACTAAAATAACAGATAATACTTTCTTATTTTTCATAATATGACCTCCGTTTTCTGATATAAATATAATTATACTATATTGAAAAGAATAATCAATGTTTTTGCCATTTGTTAGGTGTATTAAGGTATGTCCGAAAAGTGAAAAATATGGTAAAATAATAAATTAAAGAAAGGAAAAACGTGAGAGAAAATACGAAATTGCAGATTATTAGGAGTATGTGGAAGAATTGCGGAATATTTTGAAATAGAGGCGACTATTATTCGGGTGGCTTGGTTACTGTTGGCATTTTGTTACGGTTTCGGATTAATTCCATATGGTATCGTGGCGTTTATCATGTCAAATGAATCGACTTTGGAATGAGATTAGTTTCTGATGAAGAATAGTAACAGGGGATAGGAAGGAGATGGCATAATGTATTACAACTATAAAAATATAAAACTTCATTATGATATGATAGGAGAGGGCAAACCGGTTTTATTACTTCATGGATTAGGCTGTAATATGGATATGATGAAGGGATGTATGGAGCCTGTTTTTTTTCGCAAAGGACAATACAAAAGAATTTATGTGGATTTGCCCGGAATGGGAAAGTCGGGAGCGGAAAAAGAATTTGCATCGGCAGATTGTATTTTGGAGCTATTGTCTGCATTTGTGAAGGATAAGGTACAGGAGCCTTTTTTGTTAGTGGGAGAGTCCTATGGCGGATATTTGGCAAGGGGAGTTGTATCCGAGTTTTTGCATGAAGTGGACGGAATTATGCTGCTATGTTTTGTGGCAATCCCACAGTTGGAGGAAAGAACTTTGCCCGCTACGGATTTTAAATCGGCGGATGAAGATTTTTTGGCAACTTTAAGTAAGTCGGACAGAGAAGAATTTTGTGCTTATACGGTGGCGGTAAACGAAGAAGTATATCAAAGGTATCGAGAAGAAATTAAGCCGGGGTTTGAAGTTGCCGACGGAAGTTTTATCGATAAATTGAGAGACAACTATGCATTTTCGTTTGATGTGTACAAAAAAATGAAGGAGGCTCATTTTCACAAGCCGGCATTGTTCTTGTGCGGTAGGCAAGATATTTGTGTCGGATATCACGATCAGTGGAATTTGCTTGAAGATTACCCGAGAGCAACTTTTGGTATTATTGACGTGGCAGGGCATAATTTGCAGATTGAACAGCCTGAACTTTTTAATGCTTTGGTATTGGATTGGTTGAAACGAGTGGAGAATTAAGCGGGGAGAAGAGAAATGCATGATGAAACGATAAAGAGCATTGCTTTTGTGGCAAACAACAAAGTGAAACGGTTCAATGACAGTATCATGAAATATAGTATTTCGTCAGTTTTTGCCGGTTCATATATCGGTATTGGAATTTTACTTACATTTACTATCGGCGGAATTTTATCCCAAGCGGGAAATCCGTTTTCAAAAATCGTTATGGGGTTTTCTTTTGCGATTGCATTATGCTTGGTAATTGTTACGGGAATGGATTTGTTTACGGGCAATAATTTTGTTATGACAGTTGGATACCTCAATAAGCAGGTAACCTTTTTTGATGTGATAAAAATATGGGTAGCCTCTTATTTTGGAAATTTGCTTGGGGCGATTTTATTAAGCTTTATTTTTGTACAAAGTGGATTGGTTGATGAAGGATCGATAAGAATATTTTTTGAAAATATAGCGATAGCAAAAGCCATGCCGAGTTTTACGCAGTTGTTTATGCGAGGGGTATTGTGTAATTTTTTAGTCTGTCTTGCTGTTTTGTGTAGTTTTAAATTGCAAGAAGAAACCGCAAAACTGATTATGACATTTTTGTGTTTGTATGCTTTTGTGACAGTGGGATTTGAACATAGCATTGCAAATATGACCGTGTATGCAGTTGTATTGTTTCAAAAAACAGACAATATAACAATCTCTCATGCCATATATAATCTGCTTCCTGTCACATTGGGCAATATTTTTGGAGGCGGTTTATTGCTTGGAGGCGGTATTTTTTCTTTGAGAGGGCAAAAATAAACTTCTTAGGAGACAAATGTTATAGGAAGTAATACTATTTTCAGAGAGATCTGACATATGATAAGAAAATCATATATCCTGAAATGCCTCCGTTTTTCAAAAATATTCTTGGCATTTTTATTTGAGGCAGTATCAAAATCTATTTCGTTATAGGTTCTATGCAGGTGTCTATACTTGTGTGAAATCGGAATATAATTTTTCTTAAATAAAAAAACAGGCTATCATGTAAAAAGACTTGACAGCCTGTTTTTTTTCATGTATTATGAGTAAAGTATTGAAGAAAAGATATATTTCGGAGGAAGAACGAATGGAAGTTGAAAAATTTGTAGAAATGGATACGCTTTTTTCTTTCTATGAAGGCCTTTTGACCGAAAAACAAAAACTTGTTATGGAATACTATTACCGAGATGATTATTCCTTGTCTGAAATCAGTGATTTGATGAATATATCGAGACAGGCGGTACATGATAGTATTCAAAAAACACAATCGAAACTTTTGAAGTATGAAAGCAAGCTGCACTTGATGCAAAAATCACAGCAAGTACAAGGATTGACGGAAGAATTGGAACAACTGTTGCAAGAAGAAGATGTTAAAAAAATTTCTTTGCAGATCAAACAGAAGATAATAGAAATCATACAACGATGTAAGGAGTTATCGGAATGATATTTGAAGGATTGGCGGATAAACTTCAAAATACGCTTAAGGGACTTAGAGGAAAAGGGAAGCTTACCGAAGAAGACATTGACAAAGCAATGCGAGAGGTTAAGTTGGCTTTGTTGGAAGCTGATGTAAACTTCAAGGTGGTAAAGGATTTTGTCAAGAATGTAAAAGCTCGTTCCTTAGGTGCAGAAGTAATGGAGAGTCTTACACCCGGACAGCAGGTTATCAAAATCGTCAATGATGAGATGGCAGGGTTAATGGGTTCGGTGCAAAGCCGTATCTCATTTGCATCTAAGCCGCCTACCGTTGTTATGATGGTCGGTCTGCAAGGAGCGGGAAAAACGACAACCGTTGCAAAAATCGGGCATATGTTTTGCAAACAAGGCAAAGTTCCGATGGCAATCGCTTGTGACGTCTATCGTCCTGCGGCAATTAAACAATTACAGGTTGTAGGAGAAAAAGCGGGTATTTCCGTCTATGTGGAAGAAGAAAATAAAAATCCCGTTTTGATTGCAAAAAATGGTGTAGAGCGAGCGAAAACTTTGGGAAATGATTTGGTCTTGGTTGATACCGCAGGTCGTTTACACATTGATGAAGTTTTGATGGACGAGTTGAAACAAATTAAATCGGAGATAAAACCGACCGAAATTTTATTGGTCGTTGATTCCATGACCGGACAAGATGCGGTCAATGTTGCACAAAGCTTTGATGATGCTTTGGGGATTGACGGCGTTGTATTGACAAAATTGGATGGAGATACCAGAGGCGGAGCGGCGCTTTCCATAAAAGCGGTAACCGGAAAACCGATTAAGTTTTCCGCAGTAGGCGAAAAATTAGAAGACTTGGAGCCTTTTTATCCGGATCGAATGGCATCGCGGATCTTGGGAATGGGGGATATGCTCAGTCTCATTGAAAAGGCACAGGCTACTTTTGATGAAAAACAATCCAAAAAATTGGAAGAAAAAATAAAAAAACAAGAATTTGATTTTGAAGACTTTTTACAACAGATGCAACAAATGAAAAAATTAGGACCGCTAAAGAACATTTTGGAAATGATACCCGGAATGCCGAAGAACGTACAGGATATGGATATTGATGACAAAGCACTTGTTCGTGTAGAGGCAATCATTCAATCCATGACAAAAAAAGAACGCAGCAAGCCTGAAATTATTAATGCATCTCGTAGAAAGAGAATTGCAAGAGGTTCCGGAACAAGTGTAGCGGAAGTTAATAAATTGCTCAAGCAATTTTCCGAAATGAAAAAGATGATGAAGAAACTCGGGCCTATGGCAAAAGGGATGAAGGGGAAAAAAGGTATGATGAATTTTCCGAAAGGATTTAATTTGCCGTTTTAGTAAGCGTGTAATAATGACTACATTATTCACATAGATAAAATTTTTACAGGAGGTGAAAGAAAAATGGTAAAAATCAGATTACGAAGAATGGGTGCACACAAAAAACCTTTTTATAGAATTGTTGTTGCAGATTCCAGATCACCGAGAAACGGGCGTTTCATTGAAGAAATCGGATACTATAACCCGATCTCCGAACCGAAAGTAGTTGAAGTAAATGAAGAAAAAGCATTGAAATGGATGCTTGTAGGGGCGCAAACAAGTGAAACCGTAAAATCTCTGTTCAGAAAGAACGGTATTTTAGAAAAATTTGAAGCTGCAAAAGCAGAGAGTAAAGCAAAATAGTGGATAACATCAGTTCGACACTTAACCGTTGCTCACTCACGGAGGGAAAAGCATGGGAGAATTAGTAGCGTATATTGCAAAATCCTTAGTAGATCATCCTGACGAAGTGCAGGTCTCAGAAACCTACGGACAACAATCAATTATTGTGGAGCTTAGGGTTTCTCCCGAAGATATGGGAAAAGTAATCGGAAAACAAGGACGAATTGCAAAAGCAATCAGGACTGTTGTAAGAGCAGTTGCTACAAAAGAAAATAAAAAAGTGATTGTTGAAATCATTGATTGATTTCATTTGCGAAACAAAAAATCAGAAGGCATATACTTCTGATTTTTTTATATACAATAAAAACGTGAGGAAATATAATGTTAAGCCTCACGTTTTTTGTGAAAAAATTTTATTATTAAGGAAAAACGTTCCTTGTGTTTGTATATTATGATTGAGATTTTTTGTAGGTAAAACCTTCCCCAAGAACTTCGGTAACAAAGCCGATGGAGATAAATGCCGTCGGATCCAAATCTTTTACAAAGTGTTTGATTTTCAGGTATTCTTTTCGAGATACGATGGTATTTAATACCGCCTTACTATCTTTGGAAAATCCACCCTCTGCAGAATAAATCGTTGTTCCTCTGGAAAGTTGTTTCAAAATAAACTGATTGATTTCTTCCGTCTTTGTGCTGATAATCGTCATATTTACTCTGGTGTTAAACCCTGCAATTGCTTTGTCAATGATAACCGAGTTCATTAAAATTCCGAGCAGGGCATATAGTCCGAGTTTCGGACCAAATGTTAAACCTGCCAGAGCCGTAATGATAAAATCGGCTAAAAACAAAGATTTTCCCATATCGATATGTGTGAATTTGTTGATAATTTTTGCGACGATGTCCGTACCGCCTGTCGATGCATTTTCACTGAAAATTAGGGCATACCCGACACCACTGATTAAAATTCCGTAAAGCAGATTGATAAGCAAATCGTCTGTCAGAGGTTTCATATTCGGAAAGAAAAATTCAAAGGCTGTAATCATGCCCGAAAGAGCAAAGCTTGCATAAATGGTGTATCCTCCAAATTCTTTGCCGATAAAAATAAATGCCAAAACAAACAAAATACAGTTAATCACAATCATGAAAATACCGGTTGGGAATGTGGGAATAACCGCTTTGATAATCATAGCAAGACCGGTAACGCCTCCTGTGGCAAGATTATCCGGCATTAAAAAGAAATAAATTCCAATCGTCATAATGAATAAACCGAGGTTGACCAATATAAATTTTTTGATATTAAATTGCATACACCAAATTCTCCTTTCCAAAATAAAGTATCTAATTGTTATTTTACATGAAATAGACACGTTATACAAGCATACCCTCTGATAGATATGTTAAAACGAAAGAAATAAAAATTAAAAAAAAAGAGGCTGACCCAAAAGTCCTAAAAAATTAAAAAAACGGTTAAAAGTCAACAAGTGAAATGTTGAAATTTAGCCGTTTTATTTTTGGGTTTTTCTTAAAAACTTACTTTTGGATCAACCTCAAATAAATTTTTTGGAATCAAATCATTCGTTCGTTAAAGATGATATTTTGCAATTTTTAAAATTGAAGAGCATCTTCAATGTAAGCTTTTAATTCTTCAATCGGCATACGAACTTGCTCCATACTGTCACGGTTACGAACGGTCACGCTCTTATCTTCCAAGGAATCGAAGTCGAAGGTAATGCAAAAAGGAGTTCCGGCTTCATCGTGACGTCGGTAGCGTTTGCCGATACTTCCTGTCTCATCATAATCAACCGGAAAATATTTTGCCAAATCGTGGAATAATTCCGTTGCAGGCTCGGACAGTTTTTTGGTAAGAGGTAGAACGGCTGCCTTAAATGGTGCTAAAGCAGGGTGGAAACGAAGTACGTTTCTTGTTGTTCCGTCTTCCAATTCTTCTTCATCATAAGCATCAATTAAGAATGCCAAAGTTACACGGTCTGCGCCCAAGGAAGGTTCAATACAGTAAGGTACATATTTTTCGTTTGTAATAGGATCTTGATACTTCATATCTACGCCGGAATGTTCCATATGTTGTTTTAGGTCAAAATCGGTACGGTCGGCAATTCCCCAAAGCTCTCCCCAACCAAATGGGAACAAGTATTCAAAATCAGTTGTCGCATTGCTGTAATGAGAAAGTTCTTCCGGATCGTGGTCACGCAAACGTAATTTTTCCATGTCCATTCCAAGATTTTCCAAGAATTTTCTGCAATATTCTTTCCAATAAGCAAACCACTTCAAATCTTCTCCCGGAGCACAGAAAAATTCCAATTCCATTTGCTCGAATTCTCTTGTACGGAAGGTAAAATTACCCGGTGTAATCTCATTACGGAACGATTTTCCAATTTGTGCAATTCCAAAAGGAACTTTTTTTCGAGAAGTACGTTGTACATTGCGGAAGTTTACAAAAATTCCCTGTGCCGTTTCCGGACGGAGATAGATTTGGGCGGTAGAGTCTTCCGTTACACCTTGGAAGGTCTTAAACATCAAATTGAATTGACGAATACCTGTATAATCAAACTCACCGCATTCCGGACATACCATGTGATGCTCTGCAATGAATTTCTCCAACTGTTCATTGCTCCAACCATCTACATTCATTTCTTCGCCTTGGGAATTTTTGATAAAATCTTCAATGATTTTATCTGCACGAAAACGAGATTTACATTTTTTGCAGTCAATGAGCGGGTCACTAAATCCGCCAACGTGACCTGAGGCAACCCAAGTTTGAGGATTCATCAAAATTGCAGCATCTAATCCTACGTTATAAGGACTTTCCTGCACAAATTTTTTCCACCATGCTTTTTTGACATTGTTTTTCAGTTCTACCCCAAGAGGACCGTAATCCCATGTGTTTGCTAATCCGCCATAAATTTCCGAGCCCGGAAAGATAAATCCTCTGGATTTTGATAGAGATACGATTTTTTCCATTGTTTTTTCTACTGCCATTGTCATCATTCCTTTCTGAAATTATTTCAATAAAAAAACCTTTCATACCTCGGCAAAAATGCCAAGGGACGAAAGGTATGAGTTCCGCGGTTCCACCCTTGTTACGCTTGTTCTACACAACGGAAAGGATACATCCTTCCTTTCATGTTCCGACTCGGTAATTCTTTTTTGCCAAGCAATCTGAACCGAATCAGAATGTAAAAGT
>JBGZJG010000028.1:0-5847 GCA_041848665.1 Filifactor sp. | reverse complement strand
GTTTGAGAGTGCCGTTATGAGCAAGCGTTTGGCGACGATTATACGCAATATGCCATTGGAATTTTCTTTTGAGGAGTTGGCATATACAGGCGGAAATCATGAGCTTTTGAGACAATTATTTGTAAAATATAATTTTTCTTCCCTTATGAATCGGATACATGACGGTTCGGTTGAAAAAGATTTGAAAGAAAAAAAGGAACACCCAAAAGATACCGTTCAAGGTTTACTTCAAAAAAATCCGAAAGAAATTTATCTTATGGGAGCAATTGAGGATGGCAACATTCTTATGAAACGAATTGTGCGCCTATATCTTTTTGACAAACAAACACTTTATGTGGTAAAAGAAGATGAGATTGCAGAATTAAAATCGTTTTTGGAGAAGGATGATTTGAAAATTTATGGGCATAATCTCAAACGGGAATATACTGCTCTAAAAGCGTACGGAATTACCTTGCCTAAAATTTCTTTTGACAGCAAGCTTGCACAATATATCCTAAATCCGTCTGAAACAGCGGAAGAAGTGGAACAGCTCGGTGTAAAATACGGACTTGGAACGATTGAACCGACGCTGGAAGGTATCTTGGGAAGAGGAAGTAAAAAAACTTCGTTTTTTATGGCGGACAAAGGGCAGGTAGATACCTACTTTAGCAGGGCATTGGATATGATTGATATGTGTAGAGATAAAATGCTTGCACAAATCAAGGAAGAAGAAACCGAATTTTTGTTTGAAGAAGTGGAACTGCCTTTGATGAAAGTTTTGGCAGAGATGGAATGGGAAGGAATTGCCGTAGATAAGGAAGTATTGTATCGGTTAAGAGATGAATTTGCACAGCTTATCTTTCAATATGAAGGAGAAATTTATCGTTTAGCGGGAGAAGAATTCAATATCAATTCTCCGAAACAGTTGGGTGTTATTTTGTTTGAAAAACTAAACCTTCCGGTGCTGAAGAAAACGAAAACCGGTTATTCAACCGGTGCGGAAGTATTGGAACAATTATATGACGAACATCCGATCATTGAGGTTATTCTTGCATATAGACAAATTACCAAATTGCAATCAACCTACGTGGAAGGATTATTGCATTTAATTAATCCTGTTTCGGGACGTATTCACTCCACGTTCAATCAAACCTTGACTACAACCGGAAGAATTTCTTCCTTGGAACCCAACTTGCAAAATATTCCTGTTCGTACTGAGCAGGGAAGGCAACTTAGAAAAGTATTTGTTGCAAAAGAAGGGTATGTCTTGGTTGATGCCGACTATTCACAAATTGAATTGCGTGTACTTGCACACATGGCGAAAGAAGAAAAAATGATACAGGGTTTTCAGGAAAATACGGATATTCATGCCAAAACGGCATCGGAAGTATTTGGAGTGAACCTTGCAGAGGTGAGCAAGGAGCAAAGAAGTGCCGCAAAAGCGGTAAATTTCGGGATTGTGTATGGAATAAGCGATTTTGGTCTTTCCAACAACTTAAATATTCCGAAAAAGAAAGCAAAAGAGTATATTGATTTGTATTTTGAACGTTATCCCGGTATAAAAATGTATATGGAAGATGTTGTCCGAGAAGTAGAAGAAAAAGGATACAGCACAACTTTGACGGGCAGAAGACGTTATATTCCGGAAATCAAAGCAAAGAATTTTATGGTGCGTAATTTGGGCAAACGACTTGCAATGAATACACCTATTCAAGGTTCGGCGGCGGATATCATCAAAATCGCAATGAACAAAGTATATGAATGGCTCAAACAAGAAAAAATTGACGGAAAATTAATTTTACAAGTGCATGATGAATTGCTAATTGAAGTGAAGGAAGAACAGGCACAAACGGTAAAAGAAAAAGTGGCGCAATTAATGGAAGATGCCATGAAACTTACCGTTCCGTTGAAAGTGGATGAAGAAGTCGGACATTCATGGTATGATACAAAGTAATCTTGTTCACCGAAACAGTATGGAGTGAAGGGCAAAGGGTATATTTTTTGATACGGTAGATTGAATTAGGAGAAGACCATGTTTGTATTAGGATTGACGGGGTCGATTGGAACCGGAAAATCAACTGTTTCCGCATATTTGGAAAAGCAGGGAATTCCGGTTTTGGATGCGGATAAAATCGTTGCGGAAGTATATCGAGACAAAGCCTTTTGCAGAAAAGTCGCAGAACGGTTCACAGAAGATATTTTGGCTCCAAACGGATATATCAATCGAAAAGTTTTGTCGGAAAAAGTATTTGGCGATAAAGAATTGTTGCAAGAGTTAAATGCTTTCGTACACCCCAAAATAAAAGATATCTTTCAGGAAAAGACGCAGGCGCTTGAAGGAAAAGCGTTACTCGTTGTTTATGATATTCCTCTGCTCTATGAGGCAAAAATGGATAACTTAACCGATAAAGTTGCTTTGGTAACAGCGGAAGAAGATATCCAAAAACAGAGAATTGCCTCTCGGGATAACAGAAGTATGACGCAGATTGAACAAATTTTAGCGATGCAATTCTCCCAAGAGGAGAAGAAAAAGCGTGCCGATTATATCTTGGACAATAACGGAAGTTTGGAGGAACTTTACCGCCAAGTAGATGAAATGATATTGGAATTGAGGCAGATGCTGCAACGAGATGAAAAAAGCGGGAAGGAAAGAACATGTTAAAAAAAAATGTAGTATGGCTCATCGGGATTTTCTTGCTGACAGCGATTTTGTATAGTACCGTTGCACCGCAGAAATATATCATGTATCCCAAAAGGTATTCCAAATATGTGCAAAAATATGCACAGGCTTACGGTATAGAAGAGAATTTGGTTTATGCGGTTATAAAAGCGGAAAGCGGATTTTATCCGTATGCACATTCTTCAAAAGGTGCCATGGGATTGATGCAGATAACCGAGGGGACCTTGGAGTGGATTGGTGAACAAATAAATTTGGAAGTAAAAAATCCCTATGATATCGAAAAGAATATTCAAGCAGGGACTTGGTATCTTGCCAAATTGAAAGAGCAATTTGATGATATTGATTTGATGATTATTGCATACAATGCCGGCCCGGGAAAAACGAAAGAGTGGATAAAAGACGGCACCTTTGAACAAGGAGTTGCCTTATCGGAAAGGTTGCCCTATGAAGAGACAAAAAATTATATTATTAAGGTAAAAAAATATTATGAAAAATACAACCATTACTATCCATAAATTGAAAAAAACAGTCTTTGTGTTGTTTTGTGTAGGGCTTGCTATGGGGCTTGTCTCTTGCAGAGCACAAGACGGCACAAATTCCGCAAAGCAAACACAGAAGGTCATATTTGAAAAGGAAGATTCGGCCTTTTATATTACGATGGTGCAAACCGACACACTCAATCCGCTTTTGGTAAAAGAGACATCTGCGGATTATGCTATGAAACTTGTTTACGAAGGATTATACGGTTTAGACGATCAATATAACCTTGTGGGCAAGATTGCGGAGAATTCCGTTTTTCAAAATCGAAATAGAGATTTGCTCATTCATCTCAGAGAAGGAGTGCAGTGGCATAAAGGAGGTAGCGTAAATGCCTATGATGTACGCTATACGATAGAATATCTCAAAGCGCATCCCGAAAGCTCCTATTACTATATGGTACAGAATATCCAAAGCACCACAATTGAGAATAATCATACCATTACGCTTCATTTGAAACAAAGCAATGGATTGGAAGAATTTAATTTGTTGTTTCCAATCATAAAAAGCGGAGCGGGAGGACATACGCCGTTTCGGGTAAATGGCTGTGGACGATATGCTTTGGCTCAATCCGATAAAATTGACATCATTGAATTAAAGCTTTTTGACCAATACTACGGGAAACAAGGAGCCATTGAAAAGGTACGAATAAAAATTGTTCCAAGCG
Source organism: Filifactor sp. (assembly GCA_041848665.1). Classification (GTDB taxonomy): domain Bacteria; phylum Bacillota; class Clostridia; order Peptostreptococcales; family Filifactoraceae; genus Filifactor. The sequence goes on along the minus strand of JBGZJG010000028.1, from coordinate 1,984 downwards.
AGCAAATTAGAGAAAATCTATTTTTGTCAACAGATTCCGATGTCATGGAGAGCAAAAAAGATGACCTTAGCAAATACGATTATGAGATATTCAAACGAAAAGCATTTGAAAACTTGCAGTACGAAATGTTAGTTTTTAATACCGCAAGAGAGCCTTTTCATTCCGTCGAAAATCGAAAGGCACTTATCAGCGCCATAGATCGAAATATGATTGTAAAACAGGGTTATCGACTTGAAAAAGAATACAATGGCATTTTTATTGCTCCAAAATCAAAATTGCACACCAACCACATATTGTTGCCGTATGATACTGAACGCATGAAAGAAAGTTGGAAAACGCAAAAAAAGAGAACTTATCAGTTGTTGGTAGACACGAACAATCCGGCACGTTTTGCTTCTGCCAATCTTGTTAGACGAGAACTTGCAAAAGTGAATATTGACGTAGAAGTAATCGGAGTGGAGCAGGAACAACTCAAAGCAAAACTTCATGCAGGGAATTACGATATGGCAATGGTAGGCTATAAAGTAAGCTTAATTCCAAATATAATGAAACTTGCAAACGGGAAAAATATATTTTTCTACAACATGGGCGGTTTGAACGAAAAAATGAGTTCCATTCAGCAAGAAGGGGAAGGTAATGATTTTATCAGAAGATACAAAGATTTTCAGACGCAGTTTGCAGGCAAGAGTTTTTATGCGGGATTTGGTTTTTTGGACAGCTATGTTATCTTAAATAGGCGAATAGAAGGAGAGTTGAAGTCGAATGCTTTCGATATTTACAATGGAATTGAAGAACTCTCCGTAAGAGGAAAAGTCGTATCGCAGGAAAGTACAGAGGAGATTACGGTATCCGAAGCAGAAGAAAAAAAGGAGCCTTAACTGAAAAATATAGAAAACAGAGAAGAGACGGTTGCATAGATATTGTAACCGTCTTTTTTGGGTTAGGATAAAGTTTTTGAAATTCATTCTCTGCGAGGTATTCTTTTCCATCTCTTTCGTAGGAGAAGTTTTTTCTTGTCTCTCTCGTCAGAAAGAGTCAGGAAACCCAAAACGAAAAAACATCTAATACAAACCTATATTTTTAAATAAGCATTAAATCAGAACTTTCTTTCTCCATTATCTTTAGATAAAAGGTATAGGTGTAAAACAAATTGTGCAATACAAAGACCTACTAATATTAAAAAATAATTTGCATACATACCGATATATTCATCTGCGACAATCCCTGAAAAGTATAATTCCGGCATTAGAATAAATATTAGAAATACTTCATAGAGCAATTCAATATTAGAAAAAATTTTCCTATTTGTTAATAATCGCCATGTGTTTAGAAAAAATAGTATGGCTGACAAATAAGCAAAAGAAATTTTTGTTGGATAAAATTCAATAAATTCTTTTCCTATATTTTGATAAACACCTTGTGCTGTATTAAAATCCATTTTTTTATTTTTCCTCCATCATTTAGTAAGTAATTCCCGAAGATTGTCAAAATGATAGGATTTGATTTCCGTTATTTCAAGTCCAAATTCAATTAATCCTATTTTTTTATATTTAAAATGTTGCAAAAATCCACTTTAACTCTGTACGTATTTTGTAATTTCATTTGTCTTACTTTTATCATAGCACAATTTCTTTTTTTGTCCATCATATATATTGGAATAAAGAGCCTAAAACAGACGAATATATGTATATTTAATGTATTTATCGGTTTTTGTCAACAACTTTTTGTCCTATAACCCTACTTAGATTATAAATTCAAGGCAAATAAAAAAGGTGTGATTTTATCACACCTTTTTTATTTGTTATTTATGGTTTTTCTTATAGTTTTACAACGTTAGATGCTTGAGGACCTCTTGCTCCGTCCACAATTTCAAATTCAACGTCTTGACCTTCTTCCAAAGTTTTGAATCCTTCTGTTTGGATAGCTGAGAAATGAACAAACACGTCATTTTCGCCTTCTACTGAAATAAATCCGAATCCTTTTT
>JBGZJG010000027.1:0-7247 GCA_041848665.1 Filifactor sp. | reverse complement strand
GGAACTGTAATATTTCTTTTCACTCCGATATAATTCCACTCAGGGGTTAATTTTTCATTGTTCGGTGCATTAAATGTACTATCCGCAATCGTAAAGGTTGCAGTAGAATATTTTATTGCATTGTCCGTGTAGCTCAAAAATATTCGGTTCATATCCTGCAAATGCTTTTCTTTTCTTGCAAAAAATGAACTGCTCGAAGAACCCCAAATCAACTGTACACCAATCCCCATAACCATAACACCCAAGGTCAACGCAATAATCAACTCCGTAAGCGAAAGTCCCTTTCGTTTCATCGCTGTTCCTCCTCTATTTTCTTCCGATTAAGTACAAAATTTCTGTTGGTGCATCAAGAGGTACCAATACCGTCATCGTATAATCTTCCTTCGATAATTTTGTACCATCCGCATAACTTCCGGTTGAAATCACTCTTGCATAATCCCGTTCCTTTGTTCCTGCAGGATCAAGCTCATTATCTTTATTTACATTCCGTTTTACTTTATCCACTTCCACTTTAAAATGACCTGTTTTTTCCCCATCCACCATCAAATCATTTTGACCTATCCATACAGCCGAAGAGTCAACGGATGAATAAGGCATTTTTTTGATTTGCTCCAAAAGACTTTCCGTTGCTCCTGTTATTTTCAAATTTGCCGGACTGCTGTTAATCAAATCAACTGCCCAATCCGCACCGGCTTTGGAATAGTAATAGAGTTGCAAACTATCCCTTTGTATAACTGCGTTTTTTAAATTATTATCAAATAACAAAGCGATAATAAATGACAAAGTAGTAACCACCAACATAACAACCAAAATATATACATACAATGCTCCTCTGTGTTTTGCTCTGTTTGTACAATGCCTTGCTCCTATATGAGAACATAACTGAAAACTACATTTTTTTACCGAAGCTGCTTGATTTTTTTGCATTACAGACTCTTCCACAGACACAATCCTCTTTTCACCGTCTTTCGTCTCCGCCTTTACGGCAGGGTTTGTCCTATCTTTTAAGACAAAGTGATTTCGATACAAATCCATCGGTCGAAAAAAATTTTCTTCCCGATGTTGTTCCTTTTTTGACGAACCGTCCCGACAATCACAACACCTGCCCCAATTACTCCCCGTTTGCCTCTGAAAAGTAGTCCTTATTTTATCCGTTTGAAAATTCCACACTGTGTTCAATGTCCTCACTCCCTTTTTGGTTTATTTTAAGTTTAAAGATTTCCGACTAAGCTTTATCCTTATCATCGAAATACTGTCTGTATAAAAATTCATTTTTTCACAAATTCTTATATAGACATACTTACTCTTTATACAGACTGCTTACTCTTATTTTTTTGCCGTTACAGACACGTCCATGAAGGATTTTTCGGTATTGCAAATACTTGCCGAAAGCTCTCTTTCGGTACTTCAGACATCTCCTGCCCGACTTACGTTTTCGTATTCGGGATACTTCCGCCAAAATACATTTTTTCCGCAAAGGCATCCGACACTTCCAAAAATCATTCTTACAACAGAACAAACCCGTATTATACTGCAATCCCCCTTCCCCTCTTGATAAGCAGTAGCAAAAAGTGGATTATTCCAATCCATAACCCACTTTTTTACCGCTATATATTTGCTAAAATATCAAAATTCCAGACTTTTTGTATCATTTTGCAGCATTATTTAAGCTAAAATAACAGTATACTGCTTTAATACACAACTCATTAACACGTTTCTTATATGATTTTAATTTCGTTTTTCAAACATATATCTTTTTAGATGGATACAAAATGTCCGATATCCTTGATATTATCATAAATACTAAATTCAAGCATCGCCTTTAGCTCGCTTTCATTAAGTATTCAGGTATCCCTCTCACTAAACTCAAGCTTCGTTATTTCTCGCTTTCGTTAAGTGTTCACATTATACCATAAATCAAATAATCGAGAAGTACCCCGATGTTTCTAAAAAAGTATACCATTGATTATCTTAGTTAAAATTATAACTAAATGGCGCTTTAATATCAGTTCCACTTCCATCTTTAGGCCACTTATATTGATCCAGTTTTCCAGAGTCTACATCTACTGTAAGGACACCTCCAGTGTATGTGTAGGTTGAGCCTACCGGCTGTCCATTTTTAATTCCTGCTGCTGCAATAACTGCTGCACCATCAGGGTCAGTTGGTACTTGTCCTTGATCTTGTGCTAATTTTAATTGAAGAGCGGATACACATGTTTTATAGTTTGTTTGTAATACGCTTGCGTTTGCACTTTTTCTGGTATCTGCATATTTAATTGCTCCGATACCCATTAAGATTCCCAAGATAACAATTACAACGATTAATTCCACCAAGGTAAAACCTTTTCTTTTTTTGTTCATTTTCATAATATTCTCTCCTTTACACTATAAATTAATAATTCCTCCCGTTGATAAGATTGGTTATCAACAGTATGATTTATAAAAACAAGCATTTCGCTTGATTTTTATAGTAATGCATCCGTTTTTTACTTATTATTGTATCGTATTAATAATATCAAACATCGGAAGATACATTGCAATTACAATGGTTCCGATTAAAAGTCCCATAACTACGATTAACAAAGGCTCCAACATGGTTACCAAGTTCTCCAATGCTGCTTCCATCTCTTCATCATAATAATCGGCGGTCTTTTCAAGCATCGCATCAATATTCCCTGACTCTTCTCCGATTCCTATCATCGAGAGCATCATAGGCGGAAAAATACCTGTCGAAGCAAGCTGGACAGTCATTCCCATCCCTTTTTCAATTCCTTCAACGGTCTGCTCAATCTTCATCTCCACAAATTTGTTCCCCGTTGTCTCTCCTGCCGCCTGCAAGGATTGTATCATCGGAATTCCGCTATATAACATAGTCGATAAGGTACGGGTAAAACGTGCCGTTACGATTTGTCTCATATTACTTCCCAAAACGGGAATTCTTAACTTTATTCGATCCCAGGAAATGCGAATTTCTTTTTGCTTTAATGCGGTTTTTATCAAAAATACAATTGCCGTAATAAAAAGCACTACCCACAACCCTTTATGCACTAATAAATTACTTAAATTCATCACAAACCGTGTCAAAGCCGGCAATTCCATATTTGCACCCTCAAACATAGCGACAAAATTCGGCATTACTTTAGTAAGCAGGATGGTTACCGCTCCGACTGCAATAAACGAAAGCACAATCGGATACATCATGGCACCCTTTATCTTACGGCGAAGCTTCATATCTTTTTCGTAATGAACCGCCATCTTCTCAATAATCTCCGCCATCTGTCCGGATATCTCTCCCGCCTGTACGGTCCTCTTCAAGAGATAAGGAAAGGCATCGCCCTCTTTTTCCATGGATTTGGAAAGTTCCGTTCCTTTTTTTACGGATTCCGAAAGATTCAGAAGATGTTTTTTCAATTTTTTGCTGTCGGTTTGTGCAGCGAGCACTTCCAGAGAACGGTTGAGGTCCATTCCCGCCTTAAGCATGGTAGACTCTTGCCTGCAAAAATTGACAATATCCTTCAAATTCAGTTTTCCGCTCCCACCGAAAGAAAGTTCCTTACTTTGTACCTTCTCCTTAATTGAAATCGGAATGTATCCCTTGTTGCGAAGCATTGTGAGAACAGCTGTCTCATTCTCCGCACTTGCAACTTCTTCTATAACGGTTCCCATCCCGTCAACCGCACGGTAACTATATATCTTATCCATTCTTCCACCTTCTTATCTGTTTTATCACTAGTTTTTCTCTATTTCACAACTCTTCTCTAATCGTATTGCAAAAAAACAAATCCTTCTCCTATCCAAAAACTTGCATCATAAATAAGATAGACTCCCCTGATAAGGGAGACAAGAAGTGTCTGCTTATCTCATTGATTTATTTCCATATTCTTTTATACCCGTTTTACCAACATTCCTCTGACTGCATCTTTGTCAACTGCATATTCAAAGAGTGTTTCTTGTGAAATTATTCCTTTTTGGAATAAGTCCACCAAAGATGTATCCATGGTTCTCATTCCAAGTGCATAATTCGTCTGAATGACATTTTGAATTTGATGGGTCTTTCCTTCCCGAATAAGGTTACGTACTGCCGGAGTGGATGCCATAATCTCCAAACCGACCACTCTTCCCCTCCGATTTGCCGTCGGCAATAGTTGTTGTGAAATAACCGCCTCTAATACCGAAGACAACTGGGAACGAATTTGTAATTGCTGATGCGGCGGAAAAATATCAATAATCCGATCAATGGTCTTTGCCGCTCCGATGGTATGAAGGGTGGACATAACCAAGTGACCGGTTTCCGCAGCAGTAATTGCAGTGGAGATCGTCTCCAAATCTCGCATTTCCCCTACCAGAATAACATCGGGGTCTTCCCGAAGAGAAGCACGAAGTGCATTGGAAAAGCTCTTGGTATCTCTTCCGAGTTCCCTTTGATTGATTACACTGTTTCCATGCTTATGCACATATTCTATCGGGTCTTCTATAATGATAACATGCTCCTTGCGAACTTGATTGATATAACCTACCATAGATGCCAAGGTAGTCGATTTTCCGCTTCCGGTAGGACCGGTTACTAAAATAAGCCCTCTTTTCTTTTTGCAAAAATCTTTAAAGATAGGAGGGAGTTTCAAATCCTCCATTGTCGGAACGGCAGAAGTAATGGTACGAAGAGCAATACAACAATTCCCCTGCTCTTTGTAGATATTGACACGATAACGACAAATTTCCAAGAAGGTATATGCAACGTCAATTTCCTTATTCCTTTCAAATCGTTCAAATTCTTCTTCATCAATAATTTCTTTCGCAAGGCTCTCGACATCTTCCTTCGTCAAATTGTAATTTCCAATCCGCTCCAAACTTCCATGAATTCGTAAAACCGGTGGTATTCCGACCGAAAGGTGAATATCGGATGCTCCTGTTCTTATGCTTTCTCTGATAATGGGTTCTAATGTTACAATCATAGTTTCCGTTTTTCCTTTTCCAATTTATTTTTATTCATCAACGCTGTATGCTACTCTGATCATTTGTTCTACGGTGGTTACTCCCGACATAACAAGTTGTTTTGCCGACTCACTTAAGGTCATCATTCCTTTTATTCTTGCTGCATTTTTTATCTTATCGGCCTCTTCGCCTCGGTTTACCATGGTACGCACTTCTCTGTCAACGACCAGAATTTCATGGATTGCTGTTCTTCCTGCATAACCGCTTCCGCCACAGAAGTTACAACCTTTTCCTCTACACAAATAACTCGGATTATCCATACCGAGAAGTATCATCTCTTCCATGCTTGGAATATAATATTCTTTGCATTTCGGACAAATTTTCTTAATCAAACGTTGTGCAACAACTCCTACTACTGCGGATGTTACCATGTAGGGTTCAATTCCCATATCAACCAAACGAGAAATTGTACTGACCGTATCGTTGGTATGCAGTGTGGATAATACAACGTGACCTGTGATAGCTGCACGAACTGCAATTTGTGCAGTTTCTTCATCCCGAATTTCTCCAAGCATTACGACATCAGGGTCTTGACGAAGAACGGAACGAAGTCCGCTTGCAAAGGTCATTCCTGCTTTTGCATTCATCTGTACTTGATTAACTCCATCCAAGCGATATTCAACCGGGTCTTCCAAGGTAATAATATTCTTTTTTATATTATTCAATTCTTTCAGCACCGCATATAAGGTTGTGGTCTTACCGCTTCCTGTCGGACCGGTTAACAAAATCATACCTTCCGGCGCTTTAATGATTTTTTCAAACAATTCCAAGTTTTTCGGAGTAAAACCGAGTTGGTCTTTTCCAACTACCAAACCACCTCTGTCCAAAAGACGAATAACGGCTTTTTCTCCATAAACGGTCGGCAATATAGAGATACGCATATCCACCGGTCTGTCGTCAACAACCGTCTCTACCCGACCATCTTGCGGAACTCTCTTTTCAGAGATATCCATCTTTCCGATAATCTTGATACGGGTAATCATGGCAGACAATACATTTTTTTCTAAGGTAAGCACTTCTTTCAAATCGCCGTCAATCCGATTACGAACTCTTACTCTATCTTCAAACGGTTCAATGTGAATATCACTGGTTCCGTTTTTAATCGCATCGGACACGATGGATTTTACCAGTCGAACAACGGGTGCATTGGTTACATCAGCCGACTCGGATTCACGAAATCCGGCTATGCTTATGTCCGCTTCATTATATTCTGCCATTGCTTTTTCAACATCTTCCGAGGCTGTATAGTTATTCTTAATAGCATTCATAATTTCATTTTTTGATGCCAAAAGTACTTCTATATTCAATCCGGATGCAATTTTTGCATCGTCAATTGCCAAGATGTCGAGCGGATTTTCCATTGCCACAACCAAGTGCCTTGATGTAGTATTGACATCTATGGGAATTAATCTATGCTTCCGAACAATTTTTTCCGGCAAATAGCGACACGCCTGAGGATTGATAACATAGGTGCTCAAATCTACAAACTGCACCCCATATTCTTCCGCTTGCGCCGCAAGATACTGCGATTCCTCTATCATATCTTCCTGCAACAAAGCATCTTTAAAGGTTATTCCTCTGTTTGCGGCAACTTCTTTTGCATAATCAATATCTTCTTGCTGTACAATTCCATTTTGCACTAAAATTTGTTCTACTCTCATATTCTCATCTTCTTTTTCTATATTGATAAATATTAACCAAAGGTTTTATCACTAATCTTACTTTAAAAGTACTACACTTCCAAAGCTGAAAATCATGCTATGTTTCAACTTTTATTTTAAAATGCTTTGCATTAAGTATCGTTTACTCAATTGTCTTTTTTCAACTTCACAACAGTTCCTCAAAAAATGATATTTCATTATCATTTACAATATTTTTTCAAATATGTACCAAATTCTCCATTCGACAAGCGAACAAAGAACTTGACTTAATATTATTATTTCTCTAATCAAAAATAATTTCTATTCGTTTTTATTAAGATTAAGCTATATTCCCATCAATAATTTTTGTTTTTTCTCTTGAAATTCTTCTTCTGTAATAATACCTAATTCTTTTAATCTCCCTAATTTTTCCAAAACAGTAAACGGGTCCGCTTCATTTTTTCCTGTTGCTTCTTCTACGGCTCCAACTTGTACAAACTCAATTGTTTCATTTTGCATTTGTGCAGGCGTTGTTTCTTCTTTAATTGTTTCTTCTTGATACGAGGATTTGGAAACAGCAATTTCTTCCGGTTCAACCGCCGTTTCTTCTGGCGG
>JBGZJG010000026.1:0-4375 GCA_041848665.1 Filifactor sp. | reverse complement strand
ATTCCCACTCAATGGTGCTTGGTGGTTTGCTTGTGATATCATACACAATTCGATTGATATGCTCGACTTCGTTTACAATTCTGCTTGATACTTTATCAAGTACTTCATACGGAATGCGTGCCCAATCCGCTGTCATAAAGTCGGTGGTTGTAACACCACGAAGTGCCAAGGTATAATCATATGTTCTGAAATCTCCCATGACACCGACGGTTTTTGTCGTTGTCAACACTGCAAAATACTGATTGATGTCTTTGTCCAATCCCGCCTTTGCAATTTCATCCCGAAAGATAAAATCCGCATCACGCAAAATATCGAGCTTTTCCTTTGTGATTTCGCCCATGACACGAATTGCAAGCCCCGGTCCCGGAAACGGTTGTCTCCACACCAAATATTCGGCAAGTCCAACTTCCAATCCTAATTGACGCACTTCATCCTTAAACAAAGAACGCAACGGCTCAATCAATCCTTTGAAATCCACAACCGCCGGCAAGCCACCCACGTTGTGATGGCTCTTAATGACCGCAGCATCTCCGGCTCCGCTTTCAATAACATCCGGATAAATCGTACCCTGTGCTAAGAAATCCACCGCTCCGATTTTTCGTCCTTCTTCTTCAAACACACGAATAAATTCCTCTCCGATAATTTTTCGCTTTCTCTCCGGGTCGGAAACTCCCGCCAATTTATCCAAAAATCTCTTTTCGGCATCCACACGAATAAACTTCATTCCCGAATTTGCAAATGCCGCCTCAACCTCGTCACCCTCATTTTTGCGCATCAACCCATGGTCTACAAAAATACACGTCAATTGACTGCCGATTGCCTTGGAAATAAGTGCCGCCACAACAGACGAATCCACTCCGCCCGAAAGCGCCAACACAACTTTTCCGTCTCCTACTTGTGCCTTGATGGCCTCAATCGCCGTCTTTGCATAATTTTTCATCGTCCATTGTCCGCTGCACTCGCATACTTCATACAAAAAGTTGCGGAGCATCAATGTTCCGTTCTCTGTATGGAGTACCTCCGGATGGTACTGCATCGCATAAAATTTTCGCTCTTTGTTTTGCATTGCCGCAACCGAACAATTTTCGGTTTTTGCGATAATATCAAACCCCACCGGCAATGTTTCAACAAAATCCACATGGCTCATCCATGTGATGGATATATCCTTCAAACCCTTAAATAACAAAGAATTCGTATCAAATTTCGTCTCTGTTTTCCCAAATTCCTTTGCATTTGCCTTCGAAACTTTCCCACCTAACATTTGTGCCATCAACTGCATTCCATAACACAAGCCCAAAACAGGAATTCCGAGCTCAAAAACCTCGCTCTCGATTTTCGGAGCATTTTGTTCATACGCACTGTTTGGTCCACCGGTAAAAATAATTCCTTTCGGTTTTAATTCCTTTATCTTCTCAAGTGCCTTATTGTAAGGATATACCTCACAATAAACATTGTTTTCTCGTACTCGCCTCGCAATTAATTGGTTGTATTGTCCGCCAAAATCCACAACAACAATCATTTCTTCCTTCATCTCAGCCCCTCTTTCACACGATTTGATTTTTACCTCCAAAACCTTTTCCTCAGCTAAAACGTCTCCTCACAACAATAATTCCAAACTTTGCTTTTGTTTCTATTTCTGAAAAAAAGATACTTTGCAAATCAAATATGACTTAACTCATATTTCTTTTGGACCGATATTTCCTTTGCTCTCTTTCGCTCCCGTTTTCCTCAAAGAAATAGCTACAATTGTTGTAAATAATAAGAACTCTTAGTCTACTCCAATATAGGAAGGTTCATTTTTCTACACACTAATTTTACAAAATCAATATCTATCTCCATATAAAATAACTATATTGTTTTATTGCCAAAAAAGTTTAATCTTCCGTTCCTGCACTATAATTCGGTGCCTCTTTGGTTACGGTAATATCATGCGGATGACTTTCACGAAGTCCTGCTGCGGTAATACGAACCATAACAGAGTTTTCATTGAGCTCCTTAACCGTTCTTGTTCCGCAATAACCCATTCCTGCCCGAAGACCACCGACCATTTGAAAAATCAAATCTGCCGCAACACCCTTGTAAGGTACCATTCCTTCCACACCTTCCGGAACCAATTTTTTGGAGTCTTCTTGGAAGTAACGATCCTTAGAGCCTTTTTCCATCGCCGCCATCGAACCCATACCTCGATATGATTTGAACGAACGTCCACGATACAAAATCGTTTCACCCGGCGACTCCTTCGTGCCAGCCAAAAGCGAGCCCATCATAACAACCGAACCGCCTGCCGCAATCGCCTTTACCAAATCACCGGAATATTTAATTCCACCGTCTGCAATGATTGGAACACCATGTTTTTTTGCCTCTTCGTAACAATCCATAATTGCACTGATTTGCGGCACACCAACTCCCGCAACCACACGAGTGGTACAAATCGACCCCGGTCCAATTCCCACCTTCACACAGTCAGCACCTGCTTCAATCAATGCACGAGTTGCCTCCGCTGTTGCTACATTACCTGCAATAACTTGCAACTGCGGATATTTTGCTTTAATGGAAGAAATCGCATCCATTACCCCTGCCGAATGTCCATGTGCCGTATCAACTACCACTACATCCACTTGCGCCTTTGCAAGAGCCGAAACTCTTTCCATCATATCAGAGGTTACACCAACTGCCGCTCCACACAAAAGTCTACCGTTTTGATCCGTTGCGGAATTGGGAAATTTAATTTTCTTTTCAATATCCTTTATTGTAATAAGTCCCTTTAATATATTATTTTCATCAACAATCGGAAGTTTTTCAATTTTATGTTGACGCAGAATTTCCTGCGCTTCATCAAGTTTTACTCCCTCTTTTGCCGTAATCAAATTTTTGGAAGTCATGGCCTCTTCGATTTTTTTACTGAAATCTTCCTCAAAACGAATATCTCTATTGGTCAAAATTCCAATCAACTTCTTGTTTTCATCAACAATCGGAACACCCGAAATACGGTAACGTCCCATCAAATCGTCCGCCTCACGCAACGTTTTTTCTTTGGTGAGATAAAACGGGTCAATAATAACCCCATGCTCCGAACGCTTTACCTTGTCAACTTCCAGTGCCTGCTCCTCAATCGACATATTCTTGTGAATGATACCGATACCGCCTTCACGAGCAATGGCAATCGCCATTTCATGCTCCGTAACCGTATCCATCCCCGCACTCATTACAGGAATGTTCAGTTTAATGCTTTTTGTCAAATACGTAGACGTATCCACTTCCTTCGGTAATACGTTTGATTTTTGCGGCACCAACAACACATCATCAAAAGTTAACGCTTCTTTCAAAATCCTCGCCATGTTCTCCTCCTTAAAATTTGTAATTCCCTCGCAAAGAATTTTAGACAAGCTCCATCTCAAATTCTTCTCCCACCCAAATATCAAAATCTTTATCGTGATTTCCATCTGATAAAACGGAAAACTACATTAATGTGTCTTTAATTATACAACACTTTCTCTTTTCTTTGCAACTATCTAAAACAGTAATTTGTCATTGAAAAAATGCAATAACACAATAAAAATTACAGAACTTGTAATAAAAATAAGATTGAAAATAAAGAAAACACTTGCTACAATAAAAAAGGAGGTACTACAATGTATGCAATCACTTTTGACTTAAAAATAGAAGATTTGAAAAACGAATATGGAGAACCTTATAATCGTGCATATGATGAAATACGTCAAGAATTAGAAGGAATAGGGTTTGAATGGATACATGGAAGTGTCTATATCAACAAAACGAACGAAAATAATTTGACAAATGTTTACAAGGCAATAAATAAATTATCAAAAATTGATTGGTTCAAAAAATCCGTACGAGATATAAGAGCCTTCAAAGTTGAGGATTGGTCAGATTTTACAGAAATTGTTAAAGGTTAAAAAACAACACACTTAAATCAGTGTGTTGTTTTTTATAATATTAGAAATAATATAAAACACTGATTAAAACTATAATAAAATCCACTCTTTGCAAAGTATGAAATGAAAAACATCTCTCCCTCAGTCAACGTAGTTGCTTAAACAGGTCGGTAAATAGCTTCCAAGGTTTGGAAATGCTTAAGCAGGTAGTGGTTGTTTGAACAAGGAACCAAGAAGTCCAAGTCAAAGAGATAAGCCAATCAAAATGTGAAAAACGAAAAAACATCTAATGGAAACTTATCTTTTTAAATAGTGATTACAAATCAAACAAAAAAGTTATATTGTAGAAATATGTACAAAAATAACGCACTCAAATGAGTGCGTTATTTTTACAGAGATTTTTTGCATATATTTAATTTTTCAAATTCAAATGTTAATTCCTTAAATTCAAATCTTAGTTGACTAAATACAAGCCTTTT
>JBGZJG010000025.1:0-12263 GCA_041848665.1 Filifactor sp. | reverse complement strand
TGAATCTCAAACCGAATAAAACACCTCCTCGTCTGTTTTAAGCCGGCGATTAAAGGCGGCTCTTTTGTTGTGTCTATCTTTCTTGAACAATATTTTTTGTTTTCTTCATAAAAAGTACTTGACTTTTTATTAGTAGGCTTTCTATATGCGTTTTGTGGAATAAAAAAACGATTAGAATAATCTCTAATCGCTGATATAATAAGATGTAAATATTATTTATAGATCTTTTATTAATTCAAATGTCGCTAATTCCAAATCCTTTTTTGCTAAAACTATCTCTTCCTTAGTGGAATTTTCACTTTCCTCTTGAGTTAAATCAGTTATGCCACGATCATAATTTGTTGTCAGAGTATAAGACAACCATCGAAAAATAACAATTAACTTACAATCTCTTTCTATAGCATCGCTTAATTTCAAGATATTATCCATAATAGGTCTAATTTCATTCATAGACCAATTTATATTTTCCATAATATTGTACACTTTATGGCATTTTTTATATACTCCACTTTTCCTTCCAAAAAAAGTTTTCGGTTCTATATTGGACAACAGATGACTTAAAAAAGCAACATCATTTCCATGTTTTTCTGTAAAAATGGTTATTTCTCTTCTAAAACCATCGATCTTGGGTTCTAAAATTTCTTTATACTTTTTGTAGATATTGACATAATCTTTCCATTCCTCGTTAGTTCTGGAAATACCTTCTTTTTCAAAGATAGTTTTCTCCAAAAAATAGAAGTCCTTGGAATATAAGAAAACTTCAGTTAAAGCCGTAGTATATGGAGCAATACCTTTCCAAAAAAAATCGTTAATTTTATTTTTCTGGTCATGCTGATAATTTATAATCTCAAATGGAACAGAAACTATAATAGAAACTACAGCTCCTAATAAAGCTCCCTTAAAAATTTCATCATAAGAAATTTTACCAACAAATGAAAAATAGACTATCGCTATTACACACAGTGCCGATACACCTACAACCCATCTTACTCTTTTCAAAACCTACCTCCTTAATTAAACCATAAACTTTTACCATATTATACCATTAATTTCTACTCCTTTCCATTGCCAAACCCCACAAATGACAAACTTGTATTGCATTAAAATACCAAAATCATCATTTTTCCAACCTTTCAATCTCTTTCAAAATACTCTCCAAAACATCGACTACCACAGAATTTCCAGCCTGTTTATATAAGATACTGCTCATACAATTCTTTCTTCTCGGGTGTACCTTTTCCAAAATATCCACATCCTCATCTTCAACCCCCATAAGCCTTAGACACTCTCTTTCTGTGAGATAACGATATTTGCCGTTTCCAATTTCTACGATACCTGAATTTGGTACTCTCACTTGCTTGGTGCAGATTGTATAGGCAAAGTTCTCAATCACCTTTAATCTTCCTTTGAAGTTCGGGTTATTCGGTTCTCCTCTGAAGCAGTTAAGCATAGATTTCTGTTTCACCTCATAGAGTTCGGAAGCCTCTTGTTCAAGAAACTCCTTGATATTCCTCGGCTTTTGCTTTTCCAAATTTTCAAAGTCAAATTGATTTTCTCCAAGATAGCTAATCACGAAAATCCGTTCTCTTTTTTGTGGAATAGCGAAATCCATTGCATTTAGGATCTCGTATTTGTTCTCATAGCCAAGCCTTTCCATCTCTTTTAGATAATAGAAAAAGGAGTCCTTCATATTTCTATCAAGAACTCCCTTAACATTTTCCCATATTACCCATTTGGGCTTATATGTCGCTTCTTCAATGATTCTCACCGTTTCAAAGAGCAAACTGCTCCTCGTTCCGCTTCCTTCCTTACCTCCTCGTTTTAATCCCGCTCTACTAAAATCCTGACAAGGACTTCCGTGCATCAATATATCTACCTTTTCGTCAGGAAGCTTATAACCGATGACTGATTTCGGCTCATATTCCTCGTTATAAAGAGCATTGTAGCTTTTCACACAGTTCTTATCAATCTCCACATAATCTACCACCCTATGAGGAATTTCAGCCTTTATCAAGGCTTTTCGGATTGCTCCGATTCCTCCGAATAACTCCACAATATTTAGTTTTTCAATAATGATCCCTCCCTCCAAAAAAGGAAGTGGCTTTACACTCCCTTTTAGTAGCTTCCTATAATCTTTTTAATCTCTGTTTCTATATCTCTTAAAAACTCGGCTTCTGTAATCTTTCCTCTTGCAATTTCCGAAAACTGCATTTCCCAGTTTGCGGTCATATCAGCAGAACAAAAGGCTTCATCAATGACAAATATGAGCTTTTTCCCTTTATCTGTAGCTATCAAGTTCTTCTTTTCCCTCTCCACAAAACCCTTGTAGATCAAATTTTCAATCACACCCGCTCTTGTCGCCGGAGTCCCAAGACCTTTTCTTTCAACCTCAATCCCTTTTTCCAATACTTCATTTCCAGCAAGCTCCATCGCCTTCAAAAGAGTGTCTTCGGTATATGACTTCGGTGGTGTTGTATATTTCACCTTAACTTCTGTATTTTCAACATTAAGCACATCACCAATGCTCATATTCGGCAAAGTTGTCTCTTCCTTTTTCTTTGTTTTGTATTCTTTGAGATATTTCATAAAGCCTTCTTCTACAATCACTTTACCGGTGTTTGTAAATTCGGTGTCATCGACTTTTGCCAAAATTTTTGTGGTACTCTCAACAAGAGGGTAGCCAACACTTGCATGAAACTTATTGAAAATCAATTGATATACTTTCGCTTCGCTTTCCGGAAGTTTTGAAAAGTCTTCTTGTAACGAACTTACAGTGGGAATAATCGCATGATGATCGGTTACCTTTGAAGAATTAAAAATGACCTTGATTCGATTTGTATCAAAATCATTCTTTCCCAATATACTGTTCACCGCATTTGTAATCATATCTGCGGAAAGATATCGACTGTCTGTTCGGGGATAAGTGATCAGCTTTTTCTCATACAACGATTGAGTATAATCCAATGTCTGTTTCGCACTATAACCGAAATACTTGTTGCATTCTCTCTGTAATGTAGTTAAGTCAAAAGGGAGATCTGGATTTATTATTTTTTCTTTTTGAATAATGTCTTCGATTGTGATGTTCTTTCCAATGCTCCCACTTAACTTTTCCGCCTCTTCCAATCCATCTATTCTACCGGTTGTTAGAATAAAATCACCTAAATTAACTTCCACCACAAAATACTTCTCTTTTTGGAAAGAATGGATTTCTTCATCTCTTTTTACTATCATCGCAAGAGTAGGGGACTGAACTCTTCCAACAGAGTAATTTTCCTTGTGAATCGTGGAATAAAGCCTACTTAGATTCATTCCTACAAGCCAATCCGCCTTTGCCCTTGCAAGTGCTGAGTGGTACAGATTTACAAAGTCTTTTCCGTCTTTTAGACTACTAAAACCGTCTTTAATTGCCTTATCCTCCAATGAAGAAATCCAC
The DNA here is from genome assembly GCA_041848665.1 of Filifactor sp. Taxonomy (GTDB): domain Bacteria; phylum Bacillota; class Clostridia; order Peptostreptococcales; family Filifactoraceae; genus Filifactor. The sequence goes on along the minus strand of JBGZJG010000025.1, from coordinate 8,830 downwards.
AACCTTAAAATGGGTTTCTTGCACTTTGCCTGCTCATAGACAAGTCGAAAGATGAGTTCTCCCTCACGCCCCGCATCACAGGCATTTACTATAGCTTCGACCGTCTTATCATTCATCAGTTTTTTGAGTATCGTAAACTGCTTCTTGGTATTTTTGCTTACTTCGTAGAGATACTCTTTCGGTATGATTGGAAGATGATCCTTATTCCATTTTGCATACTTTTCATCATAAGCATCCGGATTTGCCATTTGAATTAAATGTCCGATACACCAGCTCACAATATATCCGTTTCCCTCGTAATATCCGTCTTGTTTCTTTGAAGCTCCGATGACCTTTGCAATCGAAAGAGCAACACTCGGCTTCTCAGCAATCACTAATTTACTCATATTTCCTCCATTTCATAGAAATAGGGCGAAAGCCAAACTCTCGCCCATATTTCGTATTTTTCATATTCTAACTACAGCAGATCCTCTTCATCAATATCTTCGTACTCTACTCCGTTTGTTTCTTCTGCTTGATTTTGAGATTCTTCCGTTTGATTCACATCGCTTTGTTCTTCAGGCTCGCCCTCATACTCCGAATAATATTCCTCGTCGGATTCATCACTTTCAAAGTCTTTCAATTCTTCCTCTTCCTTACGCTTAATGACCTTGAAATAATAGCCTCCGCCAAGCACCGCAAGTCCGATGATGAAAATCAGGATATATGTCGTAAAATCACTCTTCTTTTCTTCCTTTTCAGGCATCTCCTCTTTTTCAGGTTCTATCTGAGGAATTATTTCTTTAATCGGTTCTTCCTTTTTCTCTTTCACTTCAACAAAATTTAGAAGATCGTCTTCCGACACTTCCGTCAGAAGCATAACATTCTCGGTATTCTCATCATGATTGATGATGAGATGAAAAGTCTTCCCGCTCTTTGTCTTGAATGTAATAAATTGCCTTGCGTCCGCCGCATATTTGTTTGCTTCGTCTTCACTCTCTAAACCTCTATAAACAGGGTAGTCCGCATTTTTATTGTCCACACTTTCCGTAAGTGTGGCTGTTGCATTGGACGGTGAGGACGCCGCCCCCTTATTTCTTTTTGATTCGGATTCCGAAGCCATCCCGCTCTCGTTTGTATCCTTTGGCGGTTCTTTTGCCGTAAGCTTATTGGGAAAGCGTACCTCAACCTCTTCTTTTACTTCTTCCTTTTGGATCACCCTTGTAATCACTTTATCTTCGTTCTGCCCGGCTTTATTCTCATCTACCTGAGCAGATACCGTATTTGTGCTAAATGCAATCATCATTAGTGTGAGCATTAACAAAATGAATTGTTTTCCTTTAGTCATTTTCATCGTTTTTCTCCTTGTTCATCATAATATTTTTGCTGATTTCCTATTTCTCATCCGTTTCAAAAACCTGTGTATTCTCGGATTCGTTCGTCTGATATTCTGATTTAAGATGTTTTATATCCTCACTTTTTTTCTTGTTCCTTTTCGCATTTGCAAGAAGCTCTTCAATCGTGATGTTATTCTTTCTGCAAATAGCGATGATTTCTTCGTTCTCCAGTTCTTCTTTACGAATAAACAAAGGCTCTAATTCTTCATCAATCAGAGCCTTTCGTTCTTGTAGTTTTTTGATTTTCGCCTTTACTTGCACCAATTCTTTTTTCAATGTTACCTCCCTTTTTTAATCCTTGATTCTTCCGAATCCGTAAAAATGTTCTCTCCAGTACGGTGTGTCAATGCTCACGAACTTAATCGGATCGCCCGCATGAAGCATCATTCCATTTCCCGCATAGATCCCCACATGAGAAATCGGTGAACCACTGTTATAGGTGTTTTTGAAGAAGATAATGTCTCCCGCTTTTGCTTCCCTCGGACTGATAGGACTACAATAATCTTTGTAGATTCGGTATGCCGTCGTCCTCGGCATATTCTTAACTCCGGAGTGTGTGTATGACCAGCACACAAAACTCGAACAATCAAAGTTTGTCGGCCCGTTTGCACCGAACAGGTATCTCTTGCCGATATGTTTTTCCGCTTCGCTAAAAAGTTGTCTTACCCTTTCTTCGCTAAAGGCAATCCCTGGATTTCCAAAATTTGGATTTTCCACGATCTCCGATAGATTTCCATCCTTACTTCCGAAGACCGCACCCATATTTCCTCCGGACTCAAGAAGTGCTTCGTAATGGATAAGATTGTCGGGATATGCGTTAAAAATCCCTCGCACGAGCAAATCCATTTCTTTCTTATCCAAGGTCAGAATAAGCTTTTTGTACTCGTATTCTTCGTCTCTTGTACCGGTTTGCTCGTTCCCGTCTTCATCTATATAAGTGTATTCCACTGCCCTTGTTCTGATTTCAATTTCTTCTTCATACTTTAGAGAATACATCTCATCAAACAAGCTTTTTAGTAGGGAATTCACCTCGGATACCGACTTCACCACACCATACCTTGCCGTGATATACGAAAGAAGCTCATGCACATTGTGTCCGATCTCACCGTTTTTGTTAATGATATACTCATCATATCCTGGGAAATTGGACTCTACTGAGTCGATTTCATCTTGCAATTCCTGTTCCAAACTTCCGAAGCTTTGATTGATGTCATCAAGCACTCTTTCATCCGAAAGATAACTGGTAGCTGCAACCGAAGTCGTGCTGTTACTTAGCATACTCATGGAAGTATTGGAAAACTGTATGACAAATGTTCCAAGAATCACAATGGCAAGGATAAGCCCGATGGCAATCTTTGCTCTACGAAATAGAAACTGCTTGAGAGCATTGGCAACTTGAAAAATGCCTTTTTTTATTCGATCTCTTACTCGAACTTGATGATTCTTATAGATTGCATTTTTCATATGCTTTTTCTTTTGAAACTGCTTCAAACGGCTCATCTTCTGAAAGTTCGGATCGACTTTCAAATCTTTCTTCACTCCCTTAAATTCAAGCTTTGACTTCTTTTTTCTCTGTTTCCAGTCTTTCTTTTCCTTGAGAAATTCACTGAACTTCCGCTTCTTCCTCGAATAATTCCTTATGCCGTGAGATAACTTGGAAACAAAATCCGCTGTTTTTTCACCGCTTTCGACTCCCGTATTTTCTCTGCCTGTGCTTAAATAATCTCTTGTGATTCTCGCTCCCTTTTCTAATGAGAGCAGGGAAGCACTGTGTAGCTTATGGATGTTTGAGGTATTCAGTTTCTCAAAGGATTTATCTTTTTCATTCGTACTACGAGAAGCTCCTTCACTTGCTTTCCTCTTGTGATCCTTGTTCTCTCGTCTTTCTTTTCCATCCACTTTTGCTTCTTCCAAACGGACATTTCTTTTTGAGCCGGATACCTCTTCTTTTGTGTTATCCTTAATCTGTGAGGAAGTTTCATCCTTTATCTTGTTTTCTTGATTTCCATCATCTCCTTTCGCTTTTTCACTGCCGTTTGCCTCTTTCGATTGACTTTTACGAAAGACCTCCGCTTGCTTTCGTTTTTGCTTTTTTAACTGCATTCTCTCATGAAAAGAAAGGGACTCATCACAGGGTTCCCTTTTCTTATCTACAGGTAAATTCTCTATTTTCACTTTTTCGAGGTTTTTCTCCTCACTCAAGCTTTGGTTTTTACTCGCATTTTGCTTCCGTCTCTTTCGATTTAAGTTCTTCCCACTCTCAAAATCCGACTTTATCGGACTCTCTTTTAATTTTCTCCTATCGGAAAATCGTTCGTTCTCTCTTTTGATTTTCCCTTTGTAATCGTCCGAATGTTTGAGTTTACTCATGTTCATCACCTACCTCTTCCGGTTTTGTGGTCATTTTCTTGTAAAGCACGGTGTCTTTCGGGAACTTATCAAGGAACGGCACGATGGTATTTCCAAAGAATATCAACCCTTCGCCGGCAGCCGAGTTGGTAACATACTTGAGCTGATAAGGAGAGATTTTCAGCTTTTTCACAAGGATCTCTCTATCGCCCGACGCTTGGTTTAGCATCAACACAAAGTCCGTGTTATCAAAGATATTCTCAATCTCCTTGCTCATCAAAAGGTCTTTGATATTCTGAGTGATTCCTGTCGGAATTCCTCCCCATTTACGAAACCTCTTCCAGATTTCCACTGAATACTGGGCTGTTTGTTCGTCTTTTAAGAGTAAGTGGAACTCATCAATATAGTACCTTGTCGCTTTACTTCCTCTATTTCTTGAAACTTTGTTCCACACTTGATCCTGAATAACTAACATCCCGATTTTCTTGAGCTGATTGCCAAGCTCTTTGATGTCAAAACAAAGAAGTTGTTTGTCCAAATCCACATTGCTTCGGTTGTTGAATACATTGAGACTTCCCGTTACATAGATCTCCATTTCCGTTGCAAGTTTCTTTCCGACCACTTCCTCCTGATTTTTCAACATATCGTAAAGGTCGCCGAGAATCGGCATATTCTCAGGAACGGGATTGTCAAAATACTTCTCATAGATTTTAGGAAGACAGCGGTCGATGACCGATTTTTCCGCTGCTGTAAGACCACTGCCACCGACCACAAGTTCAAGCATACTCATAATAAAGTTGGCTTTGTCTTTAAGCGGTGCATCGCCATCTCCGTAATTCATATTGATGTCAAGAGGATTCAGGTAGTCCTTGCTCTTTGAACTGATTTTGATGACCTCTCCGTTAAACTGTTTGACGAGATTTGCATACTCTCCCTCGGGATCGCATATCAGCACATCATCGTCGGTTACAAGAATTGCATTTGCCATTTCACGCTTTGCTGAGAAAGATTTACCACTTCCCGGAGTTCCTAATATCAACCCATTTGGATTTTTTAGCATTTTTCTATCTGCCATGATAAGATTATGACTAAGAGCATTCAGTCCATAATATAGGCTATTCCTCGAATTAACGAAAAGTTCTTCCGTCGTAAACGGAATAAAGACTGCCGTTGAAGAACTGGTCAGTCCTCGTTCGATCTCGATCTTATTTTGACCAAGCGGAAGTACACTTACCAAGCCTTGTTCCTGTGCGAAGTCAAGCCTTTTTACCATACAGTTGTTTCTGTTTGCAATGGACACCATTTGAGCAATCGTGTTTTCCAGCTTCTGAATGGTTCTTGCATAGTTCATCATCACAATGCTTACGATAAACATCTTCTCATCACGGGATTGTAAGTCTTTAAGGAGGCTCTTTACATCCTCTCCGTAGGTGCTGATATCCGACGGAATGATGTCCATGTCATAGCCCGCTCTTACCGCTTTCTTTTGCTCCTCGATTTTCATCTTGTCAATGTCGGTATTTTTTCGCTTCACCATCTTTATCGCTTCCGACTGTTCTACCGAGCGAATGTGAAATGAAATATTGATGTTATCCGACAGATTTAGGAAGTCCGCAAGCAATCGGTCGGACAGTTCACATGCCATAATATGAAAATGACTCACCGCTCCAATATACTTTCCAAATCGAAAATACTTGCTCGGTGCGAAGTTGAACTCATTCGGCGTGATATATGACTTGGTGTTTTCCTTCGGCTTTAAGTCCTGATACGAAAAAGAAAAAGCCTTGTCGGGATTTAACATATCGTGGAGAAGTTTCAGTCTCTCCGTCCCGTCAAGGCTTTCCGCTCGAACACCCATATTCTTGAAATTGGAGAGAATATCTATCTCCAATCTCTCAAGCTTGCTTGTCGCTTGCTCTAAATTATCCGCTTCAATGGTAAAAGTGATATACTTAGACTTTTTGAGTCCGTTATTTCCTTTTGAAAGCTGATTCTTTAGCATATCTCGAAACTCTTTACGAATTGCATCATAGCCATCGCCCTTATCCTCAATGCGAATTGTAGACTCCAGTTCTTGATTTCGACCGATTTGATTCACATAGGTAAACTCAACAGAAATACTTGGATCAAAGGAGTTTAGAAAGTTGGCGAATTGGTTGAAGATAAGATCTCTGTCTTCTTCCAAGGCGAGTTGATAATTGATGTCCTTGAACTCGATGGTCTTGTTATAGTGCTTCTCGTTTAGCTGACAAATACCGTTTTTTAGCATTCTCACATAAGGAATGGTATCTTCCACGGTATAATTTTTCTTCTCTCTCTTTAGGATAAAATCGAGTAGGGAAGTGCCGCTTTTTTTCTTCAAAAACTCAGTCTTTCCCTTAGCTTTTTTCATTGTCTTCTCCTCTTTTTTGAGTTTATTTTTTCTTTTTTCGAGCCTTTGCTCTTGCATGACTTGCTTTCTGCTCTTCAAGATAAACCTCCTTTCGAACTCTCTTTTTCGGCTGATAAAACTTTTGGAGATACACATATTTAAAATACCTCTCAAAGTTCAGTCCGTCTTTTTCAAACATCGTGATAAAAAAGATAGGAAGCGTAACCGCAATCATCACCAAGATGGCGATGTCATTCGGTAGAACATTTCTCACCGCAAGATAGGTCGGAAACCCGACCGCTCCTGCAATGGTAAAACCGATGAGCTGTCTTTTGGTAAGATTAAATGCCACCTTTGTCTTTACACGCTTCAAATCTTTGGGTATCGGTACATAAGCCATCGTTTCCTCCTATTTTGTCTCCTTCATTTCTTCATTCTTTTCACGAATCATCTCGTTTACTTCTTCCTGAGCCTTATCCAAGAATTCCTCATAGAAACAATCCGATTCTTCGCATTCATCCGCATATTTGCATCGAACTTCTTGCATTTCAAGAAGCTTTTCAATATGCTCATAAACTGAGCCGATTTCTTCTTTTACGCTTTGAAATTCATCCATTACCTCTGCATTGAAATCATCCTGAAGAAGACTCAGTGCTACCAAATTCTCTTCCAGTTGCTTTCGTCTTTTCTTGTTTTCCAAGATTTTGCAGACGATGATCTTTCCAAACCCGATCGCTCCCATTCCAAGTGTTACCAAAAGTGCTTTTTTCTTATTCATCCTTTTCTCCCTTCTAATGTGCATTCAATATTGATTTTGCGAGCGTTCCACTCTTCATCATGGTCATTCCCAGCAGAATTGCATATCCTAAGATGCCGAAAATACTGGTATGAATATCCGTGATATTGATGGTCTTCACCAACACGACATAGATACCGAGACATACCATCAGAAATAACCCTTGTAAACCAAGAGCAAACAAACCTTTGATATAATTTGTTCCAATCGTTCCCCAATCTCGATTCCCCATCGTTGCAAACGGGATAGAGCTTACCGATGAGTAAACATAGATTTCAAACATTCTTCCATAGACCACAAGTGTTATTACAATGGATATGATTTGAAGAGCGAGCTTAACCAATGAGGTTTCAAAGAGAATCATCATCAGCTCACCTAAGTTTTTATCTTTAATCGTATCCATTAGGGTAATAATCTGGTCTTGGGAGATGGTCGCAGAGGTATTGATTACCTCTGCCGACTTACTCACCATCGTCTGAGCAACATCAAAGACAGCCATTGAGAACTCAAATGCGTGAGATGCAATCCACACGGCTACCCACATCTTGATGATGTAGCGAAAAAAGTCAAAAGTATCCGTATCGTGCATATTATTTTTGTTGACCACAATTGAAATCAACTCAATGCACAGCACCGCCGTGATAATCAGTCCCGCAATGGGGACAATAACGGAGTCGTTGATATTCTTAATAAAATTAAAAACATCTCCATTAAATCCGACCGGAGTCTGTCCCACATCGGTGGCTATCGTGTTTACCTTATCATTGATATCAAGGAACATGGATTCAAGGTTTGCCTGGATACCCCCAAGAAGCAACTCTCTGAAAAACTCTTCAATCTTGTCGAATAATCCAAACATCTAATCTCTTCCTTTCTTTTATTTCAAGACATTTCCAAGAAGTGGGATTAGCTTCATCCCGATAAGGACAATCCCACCCCCTGCCATGAGCTGTTTCACACCTTGCGACTTCGCTCCCGGGTTGTCGTTTCCGTATCCTTCCATGAGGTTGATCACGCCCCACGCACCAAGACCTGCACCTACCGCCATTACCAAAACTTTTAATACATCTACTGCCTGTGTGAAAAATTCCATATTAAATTTCCTCCTTGTTATCTTCATTCTTGTTCTTGTTTTCAATTTTGTTCAGGGATTTTACAATGAAGTTCTTAAAGACTTTATCTTCCTTGGCTCTTTCCTTGAAGTAGCCGAACACATGGATAAAATCGCCTTTCTTAAAATCCCTTGCCACCTCACTTTTTTCGCCATACACCGAGCATTTTGTGTATTCCTTACCACCTCCGTACTTCTTCACCAAAGTAAAGTTTGCCACCTTTACCTCTTCGCCATCTTTTTCAAATGAGCTAAACACCGGTTCTTCCACAAGACCGGCATTGATGTTAATCATTTTTTCTTTGTCCATTTCCTTGTCCTTTCGTATTCCCCGTAAAAAAATAGACGATAAGATTTCTCTCTATCGCCTTAACTACTTGCCTATTCTGTTTATTTCCACCGATATAGTGGGGGATCTGTTCCTTATTTTCATCTTATCCTCCTTAATTTTAAGCATCAAAAAAGGAAGTATCGGCTATTTGCTTTTACTTCCCCTTAGTGGTTTTATTCTATTGGTTTTACTGCGACAAACTGGGATTTAGATTTTAACCTTTACGGAAAATAAAACGAGCTATTCTCCTGAAGTATGTTCTATAACATTATAGTTTAATGCAAAGTGTAGCTATATAGTCATTTCCATAATGTGATAATCTATGTCTTTTGTCACGCGATTCATAAAAGTCTATCATGGCGAAACCATTTTTAAGCTGTCCTCTAATCTGAGTTTCTAAGGTATGGCTAAATTCATATCCATATTCTGGATTTATGGTTATCTTGCCTTCCTCTTCAAGCTCTTTTGAATTAAAAGGTATTGAAAACTTTAAAAG
>JBGZJG010000024.1:0-5285 GCA_041848665.1 Filifactor sp. | reverse complement strand
TTTTATGAAAATAGATAAGGTTTTGGCGGTATTTTTAATTTTTGGATTGGTAGCTTCTTTTGTAGTGGCATATGAGCGTTATGGAATTGAAAAAGAGTTCAAGTCGGTGCAGATTATGGCCGATTATCAGGATTTTTACAATATGTCCAGAGATTCGGATATGGAGATTGTGGAGTATCTGAAAAAGATGAAAGAGGGCGGTATTTCGTCTGCGGCAATCTCGGAAGAAACCATTCAATCGATGCAAATCAGCCCGTTATTTCATATCGGGACTCGTATGGAAGGGATGAATTTAATCATTCAAGGAGATACGAAGGATTTGGAATTTATCAAGCGAGGTTTGGAGACAACGTTAAAAGAAAGTCGCAAGATAGAATGGAAAGGGCAGGATACTCTGATTATTTATGGTTTACCGGAGGATTATATTTATACCAACAGTAATATTATGGATTTTAGAGGCAATAAGGAAGCACTTGCCAAAACTTGGGAAGGATTGAGATTGGAAACGCTGGGATTGGGTTTCAGCGAAGAAAAAATCAATCAAATTTTGGATGCGGGCATGGTTCCGCTTTTAAGACCTGTGTATAGTCATGAATATCAAGATGCGCATAAGTCAATTGACCGATATTTTTCGTATATTCGAAAATTACCGCAGGAATACAAGCAATCCGCAAATGTCATTTTGTGTGCGGGAGATGAATTTTTGGGATATGATGAACCGGAGTACATGTACGAAAAATTAAAGGAGCATGGCATGGTGCTCGGTTTGATTGAGAGCAATGTAAAAGGCAAAAATCTAAAGGCAAAGGGACAAATTTCTTTGACAAAGGCAGCACATTATCAGGCAATTAAGGTATTTACCACATGGGATTATATTCAAAAGAGATATGACTATGAAATTCCTCGTCATCATAAGGGAGAGGAGATTGCAAACACCTTTTATCGTGCAATCATTGACCGAAATATTCGATTGATTTATTTAAAACCGTATTTGTTTCCGGAAGGACGTTATGTAACGAATCCGCAGGCATATATTGATACTGTGTCGAATTTGCAAAACCGATTGTATAAACACAACATAGTCATTGGAAGTCAGATTGTACCAATGCGAAATTGGGAGGTAAATCCCGTTAAAAAAATTCCTGTGCTGTGGGCAATCGTTGCAGGTCTGTTAATTCTTTTGGAAAATTTACTTCCTATACGAAAAAAAAGGGTTGTATGTGTTGTTGGCATTGGGGGGCATTGTTGCAACCGTACCATTTGCACTTGGCATTGCAACAGACACTTTGTCTCCAATATGGGCACTTTTGGGAACGATTGTAGTAGCCTCTTTGTCGAGTGCTTACGTTTTGGGAACAGGAAGAAAGCTTTTTGACAGAAGAAAGGCGGGAAGTACGCTACAAGGACTTTTAATCGGTATAAAAACTCTCATTATAGCTGTGTTTGCCGGAGTGGCAGGGGCGTTATTTGAAGTGACACTGCTTTCCAATAGCAAATATTTGTTGGATATTATTACGTTTAAGGGAGTTAAATTTTCTCAACTGATGCCGATATTGATAGTCGGATTGCTTTACATGGCATATTTCGGAGTAGGAAAGATAAAAGAAGCGGGAGAACAACGACTGCGTTTTGATGATACATGGAGATTATTGAATAAGAACATTAAAATTTGGCAGGTTTTACTTCTGGGTTTGTTCGGGATAGTGGTTATTATCTTTATGGCACGTTCCGGAAATACCAGTGACGTAAAACCGGGTACCTTGGAGCTTTTGATGAGAAATTTCATGGAGCATCATTTTATTGCACGACCGAGAACGAAATCCATATTTTTAGGTTTTCCGGCCGTTATTTTATTTATTTATTTGGCAAAACAACATAAAATGGAAATTCTGTATCCAGTTTTGGCGATTGCGGTTGCGATTGGACAAAGTAATATTCAAAATACTTTTTCTCATATTCGAACACCGATGTATCTTTCGGTAGGAAGGGTAGGAGGAGAACTTGTGATTTCAGTGTTTGTAGGTACAATTTTGGTATGGATATTCTCAAGGATACTCAGAATGCGAAAAAGAAAGTTGAAACAGGAGAGAAACGCAGATGTATAAAATTGTGACATCAGGATATTTCGGATATAATAACATGGGCGATGAGGCGATATTAAAAGGCTTGATTGAGGGAATTCAAAGTCAAGTCCCAAATTCCGAGATTATCGTTTTGTCAGGAGATGTTGAATTTACGCAAAAACATATTCCGGGAGTTCGTGCGGTTGAACGAATGAATTTTTTGAAAGTTAATAGAGAAATGAAAAATATGGATTTGTTCATCAGCGGCGGGGGCTCTCTCTTGCAAGATGTAACCTCTTCTCGTTCCATTCAATATTATTTGGGGCTTTTGTTTTTAGCAAAAGTTGTTCATAAAAAGAAGACCATGATTTATTCACAAGGGATTGGGCCGGTAAATAAACAGAGTAACCGAAAAAAATTACGCAAGATACTAAACCGAGTGGATTGGATTGATGTACGGGATGATGACTCAAAAAAGGCATTGCAGGAGATGGGGATAACCAAAGAGATTTCCGTAACTGCTGATACGGTTGTGGGAATGACACCACCAAGCGTGGAAATCGGAAAAAAGTTACTGACAGATATGAACTTTCCGGAAGGAAGAATTAATTTGGGAATTTCTGTGAGAAAGTGGAAAACCTCTGACGAAAAAATTTGCTCGGAGATAACGGAGTTAATCTCCATGCTTTCAAAAACATATCGATACAATGTCGTTTTAATTCCTTTTCATTTCAACGAAGATATGGAGCTTATCACAAAGATTTTTCATAATCTGAAGGGAGAGGCAACAAATGTTTATGTGCTGACGGAGAAGATGTATGTACAAGAGTATCTGTCTTTTATCGGAAATATGGATATTATGGTTGCTATGCGCCTTCATGGACTTATTTTTGCTACCGTTATGGGATGTGTGCCGATTGGAATTTCGTATGATCCGAAAATAGACAGCTTTTTGAAGGAAATAGACAGTGAAGATTGCATCCGAGTAGAGGACTTAAATGCAAAAAGACTGTATGATTTCGTTGAGAAAAAGGCACAGGCTCTTGAGGAAAACAAAGCACTTATTTTGGAAAAAAGAGAATTTTTGTCTCGTATCGCAACAAAACATAATATACAGATTAAAACCTTGTTGGAGCAATAAGAAGGGGATTTTTTGAGATAAAATAGTCGTAGGATAGAAACAAGATGTCAAAAGGAAAACATAAGGAGAGAAACCATGAAATCCATGAGAATATTGGATATTCGAGTAGATAAAGTCAATAGGCAGGAAGCACTTAGCGCCTGTGTACAAGGCATGAAGGAGGATTTTCCGTTTGTAGTTGTCACGCCGAATAGTGAAATCGTATATCGGGCAACAAAGGACATGAAACTCAAGAGGATTATAGAAAGTGCAAGTTTGGTTGTGCCGGATGGAATTGGATTAGTTGTCGGTTCCAAAATGGTAAGAGAACCGTTGCAAGAGAGAGTAACCGGTATCGATTTGATGGGCAGCTTATTGCAGTTTGCAAATGAAGAAGGAAAAAGTGTGTATCTTTTGGGAGGTAAACCCGGAATTGCACAAAAAGCGGGAGAAAATATCAAAAAACAATATCCTGACTTAATTTTGGCAGGAACGCATCACGGATATTTTGCGGGACTTCATACCGGAAAAAAAGGACATGAAGAAGAGGAAAAAATCATAAAAGAAATTTGTATGGCAAATGTGGATATGCTTTTTGTCGCACTTGGTGCACCCAGTCAGGAATATTTCATTGAAGAATATAAAAACCGATTGAAGGCAAAACTCTTAATGGGAGTGGGCGGAAGTTTGGATGTTATTTCGGGAGAAGTGCAAAGAGCACCCGAATTTTATCAAAAAGCAGGTTTGGAATGGCTTTATCGATTAATGAAAGAACCGTCTCGCATTGGAAGGATGGCGGCACTTCCCAAATTTGTTTTCAAAGTGATGGTATCGAAAAAAAGATAGTATTTTTTTTCTTGCATACAAGTGCTTATGATTTGCTTAAATATATCATTTTTGGCAACCTCGTAGGAGGAAAGAAAGAAATTCTCATACGAATTGTGCAAATAGCAGACTTTAAATGATAGGATAGCAACGTTATGTACAACTGTAAATGTATGAACACCAAAATGGAAAGGTATCATCATGGAAAGTAGCTCGCTCATACGAATAACTTATAAAAAAATCATATTGTATCAATTGGCGACTTGATAGCCATATAACATATGGTTGCTGTATACAAAAAACCACAATGTATTTCGAACATTGTGGTTTTTATATGCTTATGATAGTGTGCCTGGCACATTTTTCAAAGATACGCCTGTATTTCATTGTGAAAACGCTCCTTTCGTTTATTTTTAGAAATTTACCGGTTCATAGGAAATAGAGTATTTGTCTGCATATTTCCTTATCCTATGGAAGGTTTAGCAGTAAGCACTGATTACGGAAGACACCTTTGCATTCAGTATGGATTGATTTTCAGAGGCAATCCCCTTTTTTTGTTCGGAGACAAGAACGGTAAGATAATTTCCGTCATAATCCACATCATCAACAAAATCAAGTTCTTCCAAAGCCTTCATAAATTTACTTTCTACCATTGCAAATTCTTTTTCAAAGCCTTCAATGATAAACGGGTACTTAAATAACATAATAAACACACTCCTTTGATTTTTTTGATTTGCCGTTAGGCGATTTTATTTATATCAAGCCGAAGTGGCATTGATACCGAAATTAAAAAACCCTTCGTCCGAAAAGAGACGAAGGGATCCGTGGTACCACTCTAATTAGCAAAGAAACTATGACTTAGCTTTGCTCACTTTCAGAAGATAACGCTTTTCTTGCGGGTTGTCATACTATTCCTTCCGACAACCTTCTCTGTGGCTCTTTTCGTTTATTTCCTTGTTGCCGATCTTCCACTCTGTATCGGCTCGCTGAAACAGATAAAATAAACTACTCTCCACTTCATTGAATTTTCAGAAATTAAATTTAAAAAATAGTATATTAAAAAATTTTATATTTGTCAATACTTTTTCAAAAAATATTGACACTTTATTTTACAGCTTATAAAAAATAAGTGGAGTATTATGAGTTACGAATTGCTATAAAAATAATATGGATACTGCACTTCAATAAAAATTACCATTTTTAGGAACAATGAAGGCTTATACGAAGCAATGATGAAAGTTATACTAAAATCTACTTTTTTTAAGGATAGTATATTT
>JBGZJG010000023.1:0-5686 GCA_041848665.1 Filifactor sp. | reverse complement strand
TCGATTTATATCCGTGAATGACAATTATGATAGCGAAAATGCTGATGTAAGCGACACTCACCTTATACTTCCGATTAGAAATTTTATCAACGACAGTTATTGTAGAGATATTTCTATGAAAGTGAAATCTTCTAAGGAAGTAAAAAGGAAGAATGGGCAGTTCATCGGTGCATTCGCTCCTTTTGGTTACAAGAAAGATGCCAAAGACAAGCATAAATTGGTGGTGGATACTGAGGTATCCCATATTGTCGAGCGAATCTTTCAGATGAAAATTGACGGATACTCTTCCAAAGCAATCGCAGATTTCCTAAATAGCATTGGTTTAACAACTCCATCAAGACATAAAGAAAACAGTGGGGAAAATTTTTCTACTGGTTTTGTCGTGAAAAATTCCAAGTGGGACAGTAAGACGGTCAACCGTGTTATCCAAAATAAAGTGTATATCGGAGTGTTGGAACAAGGGAAAACTGCGAAGCTCAATTACAAAACGAAAAAAGAAGTGAAGGTTTCAAAAGAAGATTGGATCATCACCGAAGATGCTCATGAGGGCATTGTGTCTAAGAGCGTATTTGTTCTTGCAAATAAAATGCTTCTTCGAGATGTGAAGAGATCCAAGGAGAAACCACACCTTTTATCCGGAATGCTTTATTGCAAAGATTGTGGAAGTTCGATGATTAGAAGAAAAATATCCGCCAAAGGAAAGGACAGTATATTTTATATTTGTTCCAACTATAATAATGGTGGTGATTGTTCAAGGCATAGCATTAAGGAAGAATATATTTTAACTTCAACCGGACAAGCAATGAATGAACATTTAGGGAAGTTTAAAGAGCTTTTACAAGAAGCAAGCAGGCTTGATATCTCTAAGTTGAATATCCGAGTGGATTTTGAGAGCTTGTATTCTGAAAAGAAAAAATATGAGACACTTCGGCAATCTTTGTATATGGATTTGGAAGATGGACTGATAACCACACAAGAGTTTGATAGATTCCGAAAGAACTATCTTGTGAGAATAAAAGAAGTTGAAAAACAGATTAAAACCAAGAAGACTATTGAAAAGGAACTCAGAGATATAATCCAAAATAGTGGAAGTTTAGTATCTTCATTGATTCCAAATGATAGAGAGGAGCTTAACAGATTTTCTGTTGTTTCTTTCTTGGATCGAATTACTGTTGGCGAAAATGAGGAGCTCGGCTTTGTATTTAATGATATTGAAACGGTGAATGTCCTAAAAGCCTTGTTAAAAAGGGCGAAGGAAGATAAAGAAGAATGCTGTGAGATACAAAAGCCTTCCAAGTTGGTTTCCATCAGTAAAATTTATGCAGAGAATCTATCATCAGATGCTACTGTCTCTCAGATGGCGATGGGAGGTGGTTGCTAGTGGCAAGAACATCAAAAAGATTCATTCAGATCAAAGAAGAAGATAAACCAAAATGTCTTTACAAAGCCGGTATTTATACGAGATTGTCCAACGAAAGAACAGAAGAATGGAGAGCAAAATCTTCATCAGTTGAAACACAGGTGTTGGCTTGTAAGGAATATGCCATCAGAGAAAATATTGAAGTAATGAATGTATATACCGATTACGAATACAGCGGAACGAACTTTGATAGACCTGAGTTTCAGCAGATGATGGCAGACATTAAAAGTAGAAAAATAAACTGCATTATCATTAGGGATTTATCAAGACTCGGAAGAGAGTATCTTGAAATGGGACGGCTAATTGATAAGGTGTTCCCTTTTTTGGGTGTACGGTTTATCTCTGTAAGCGACAAGGTAGATACTATCAAGGATACGGATTCAAAGAAATCTTTTGAAATCACGCTCAAAAACATCATCAATGATATGTATTCCAAAGATATTTCTTTAAAGATTAAAACAAGTAATCAAAACAGAGCAAGAAGCGGATACTTTATCGGAGCATTTGCTCCATTTGGTTATAATGCTGTAAGAAATAAGAAGGCAAGAGTGCTTGAGGTTGATGAAAAAGTACGGTTCATTGTGGAGGAAATGTTTGAATTAGCTTTGCAAGGTGAAACACCGTTTGAAATAGCAAAGAAGATGAACCGGAAAATGTATGCAACTCCTAAGATTTACCGTGAAACAGGACGACTTTTTCGGGATACGGATGAAGTGGAATGGAATAAAGGAAGTATTTACAAGATATTGAGCAATGCTATTTATTGCGGAACTCTTATTCAATGCTCCGGGAAGGATAATGAAAGTATTATATATGAGAACGCTCATGAAGCAATCATATCCAAAGAACAGTTTGAAAAATTGAATCGACTGAAAACAGAAAAATGGCAGAGTATTCTCCAGGGTCGAAAAGTATATACTACTGAAAAAGAAACGAAGAATCGTTTTAAAGGTTTGATTTTTAGTAGTGCTACTGGAGAAGAACTTTCTCGTC
This sequence comes from Filifactor sp., assembly GCA_041848665.1. Lineage (GTDB taxonomy): Bacteria > Bacillota > Clostridia > Peptostreptococcales > Filifactoraceae > Filifactor. The sequence goes on along the minus strand of JBGZJG010000023.1, from coordinate 3,273 downwards.
GCTTTATTCGCTCTCATCCTGATAAAGAAAAAATCCAATACATCTTCCACAATCAAAAGTATAGTGGAGGACTTAAAAACAGAAAATCGGTGAGGGTGCTTGAATCGGATATAGATGATGCAATCTCAAAAAAGGTTCAAGAATGGGTTAAAAGCTTATCGTCCAAGGAAAAAATGTTTGAAAGAATCGCCAACAGGTTCACACTCGAGAGTGAAATCAGGAGTAAGACGATAGCAAAACTTCAAGGTAAAATTCTTAGGGAAGAACATACTATTCAAAAAATGTACGAACAATATAGTTTTGGAAAGATTGAGGTTGAGAGATATAAGGAAGAAAGAGAGGTGTTGCTTCAGCGAATTAAAACCTTGAAAGGAGAAATCATTCAAGTAGAAAATCAGATAACAAAATTGAGCGAAGAGAAAGAGCAATCCTTACAATGGATAACGGATATATTTTCTGCAAAAGAAATGAAAAAATTGCCTTGCGAATTGATTCAAAACTTGGTAAAGAAAATTTTGGTCTATTCACACCATAAATTTGAAATTATCTTCAAGGTTGAAGTCTCAGAAAGTGAGGGTACGATATGTCTAAAATAGCTTTATATATCCGATTATCAGCGGAAGATGATTTCAACAAAGATGAAAGTCAAAGTGTAACGAGCCAAAGAATGCTTCTAAATGAGTTTCTGAATCAATCCTCCGAGCTTAAGGCTATGCAAAGAGAAGAATATGTAGATGACGGTTACAGCGGAACAAATGAAAAAAGACCTGCCTATCAAAGGATGATGAACGAGTTAAAAGATGGAAAAATCTCAGTAATAATCGTTAAAGATCTTTCTCGCTTTATGAGAGATTATATCAAACTTGGTGATTATCTGGAAAATATATTTCCTTTTTTGGGAACACGCTTTATCGCAATCAATGATGGTTATGACAGTATGAAAGAAAAAGGCAACGGAACGGATTTGGATGTTCAATTTAGAGCATTGCTTTACGATTTCTATGCTAAAGACATCGCTGAGAAAGTGAAGAGTGTAACTTATACACTTAAAAGACAAGGGAAGTATTTGGCGGGAAAAACACCGATGGGATATATTAAAGATCCGAATGACAAGTACCGGATTATCATTGATGAAACAAAAGCTTGTTTTGTTCGAAGAATCTTTTCCCTTGCACTTGAAGGAATTTCCACTCGGAAGATTGCTCAAATCTTGAACGAGGAAGGCATCTCAACTACGGGAGAACGATATTCAAAAGAGGAAATGAAAGACGAGCATATTCTTTTTGGCAAGAAACACTTTATATGGACGCAAGCGAGAATTTCTCAAATACTTGGAAACGAGAATTATACCGGAACTTATGTGTTTAATATGAAAGAAACTTCCTCAATAGATAAAAGCAAGGCTCGATTAAAACCAAGGGAGCATTGGGAGAGAGTTTTTAATCATCATGAAGCAATAATTTCGGTAGAAGATTTTCAACAGGTAAGAGAGATATTAAAAAAGAAGAGTTTTATTTCAGGAAGGAATACAGATTACAAGTGGCATCAAAAGTCTCCGCTTCAAGGTTTTGTTTTCTGTTCTCGGTGCAACCATGCTCTAACCTTCACACGAGTAAAAAAGAAAACAAAAGAACCTGTCTATTTTCATTGTGATACTTGCAGTTGCAATGGAATATCGGTTAAGAAACTAAGAGCGGAAATCTTGGAAGAAAATGTGCTTAGTGCCATCAAAGCAAAGTACGCAGATTTGAGTTCTGAGAAGCCGGTAAAGAAAGATAGACAAAAATCTCTTGAAGAAACCATGGAGAATCTTGAAATCAAGAAAATGAAGGAGTTTGATAGGTATAAGCTTGGAAATATATCAAGAGAAAAGTTTATTGATATAAAAGCAAGAGTTGATGAAGAAATTGAAAACCTAAAGCTTGAAATCAAAAGTAAAAAGGAAGAGGGTGAGAAGCAAAAAATATCCGGAGAAAGCCTTACAAGAAATTTGATGGAAAGGTATGTTGTTTCAATTTCCTGTAGCGATACAGGTATTGTAAAGATTGATTGGAGATGAGATTAAAAGGAGAGTGAAAACAAGCTCTCCTTTTGTTTTGGAAATAACTTTAAGAGCTTTGACTTATGTAATTTGAGTATGGTTCTGAATGGGAATATGGGATATAATGGAAGAAATTAAAAAGTAAATTTCTTGTAAAATCTGTTGTCAGTAACTTGACACGAGAGGGCGGAGAAGGCAACGACCGACTGATCGGAGGAAAGCAAAACGATATCTACCTGTTCGGACGAGGAGACGGTCAGGATGTGATCGAGGATCAGGGTGCATATTATGATACCTGGGGAGTGGACAGAAGTCCGTTGGATACGATCCGCTTCAAAGAAGGAATCGGTCAGGAAGATATTCAGATGCACCAAATCGCCGGAGGCGAGCTGATCATCCGAATCAAGGATACCGAGGATCGGATCCATGTCAAAGCCTTTGATGACGACAGCGGGCGAATCGAACGGATCGAGTTTGCCGACGGCAGCTTTTGGGATTATGCAAAGATTCGGGAAAAGCTCAGCGAGCGAAACGGAACGGAATCGGCAGACACTCTGAAAGGCGGAGCGGATAACAACCTGCTTCGAGGCTATGGCGGGAATGACTCACTGTATGGACACGGAGGAAACGATATTCTCAATGGCGGCGCAGGGGATGACTATCTGGAAGGCGGAAGCGGCAACGATATTTACCTCTTTGACGAAAACCACGGCAGCGACAGAATCGTAAACGGTCAGGATCAAAGCGGATTCGACAAAGCGGTGTTTGCGGATGACGCCTTAAATCTGATTTTTGCAAAGCAAGGTGTGAATATGCTGATCAAGCATGCCGATTCAGCCGATCAGGTGGAGATCGCGGATTGGGATCAGGGGTTAAGCTATCAATTGGACGAGGTGGTATCCCAAGACGGCAAAAAAATCACGGCGGCCAATATTCCGCTGTTGATTCAGGCGATGGCGGCGTACAGTCAGTCGAGCGGCCTGTCATGGAATCAAGCGGTCAACGAGCGCCGAGAGGAGGTTCGGGATATTTGCAATCAGTTTTGGACAGCCGAATAAGGCATAAAGGTTAGCGTATGATTCAAGTGCAGGGGCGGAGTCCTTTCGCCCTTGCATTTGGAAATTTGTTCAGAGTTCAGTCAATGAGGATAAAAAATTGGAAAATATGAAGAGTCAAGAAGCGGAAGAGCGCTTCGGCGAAAAATCGAAGGAGAACGAAGCGTACACCGCGGA
>JBGZJG010000022.1:0-12513 GCA_041848665.1 Filifactor sp. | reverse complement strand
GAGAAGCAGAAATGGAAGAAAAAAAAGAACACAAATCAACACCCGAACAATCACAATGGACAGCATGTTTACTGCAATATTGGTGATTTTGGGAATGATAAAAATACCCTCCGTTATCCCGGGTGCAGAGTTTCAATTATCGGCACCCTATGCGGTTTGTCTGGCATCTCTGGTTGGATTCGGAAGATATTTAGGAATTGGTATTTGTGCAAGTATTATTCAATTACTGCTTGGGACTCATACCATTTACAATGTTATCGTTGCTATGGTTTTTAGAATTGTTGCAGGACTTTTTATAGAATTTTTCCCAAATAAAAAAGTATCCATCATCCTCTCCGGTCCTTTAGGAACAGCAAGTGCAAGAATTGTGGTATCGTTTCTTCTGCATGTGTCTATTGCCCCGTTAATGTTGGCTGCAATCCCCGGAATGATATTTACAGCATTAACGGCTGTTGTGCTGAATAAACTGTTCTCAAAAATACCAAGATATGTTCAGGAGGTGGCAGTATGATTTGGTATCCGTATGTGCAAATGAAAAAAATGAAAACTCCCTATAAAATTATTGATGCAGAGGGAGTTTACCTTTATACGCAAGACAATAAGATGGTCGATTCCGTTTCGTCTTGGTGGTGTATGATACACGGTTATAAAAACAAAGAAATTAATGCAGCTATGAAAAATCAGATTGATCAATTTAGTCATGTCATGTTAGGCGGATTGACACATGAACCGGTTCAACAACTTTCAAATAAACTTAAAGAATTTTTGCCCGGTGATTTGGACTATTGTTTCTTTTCCGATTCCGGATCAGTAGGTGTGGAAGTAGCCTTGAAAATGTCACTTCAATACAATATTAACAAGAAAACGGGAAGAAAAAAACTGCTTTCCCTTACAAACTCATACCATGGTGATACATTTATGTGTATGAAAGCCGGAGATGATGAGGATTATCATTTTATTCTTTCTGATGATGATAAAAAGGATGTCCTTCATATTCCCACAGAAATACACGCTCTTGAGAAAACATTCGAAGAACATGGAACTGAATTTTATGCGTTTATTGTGGAACCCTTGCTTCAAGGTGCAGGTGGAATGAAAATGTATAGTCCTGATTTTCTAAAGAGAGCAAGGCAATTATGCGATGAATATGATGTTATACTCATTTTTGATGAGGTTGCAACAGGATTTGGACGTACAGGAAATCGTTTTGTAGCGGATATTGTTCTTCCTGATATTATCGTCCTTGGAAAAGCTCTTACAGCAGGATATATTGGACACGCTGTAACTGTTGCAAATCATAAAATTTATGACGGATTTTACTCTGATAAGGATACGGACGCTTTCATGCACGGGCCAACATTTATGGGTAATCCTATTGCATGTGCCGCTGCACTGAAATCAATTGAAATATTTGAACGTGACGATTATATGTCAAAAATTAAGCACATTGAAGAAGTAGTGTCAAAAAACATACAAGGATTTTTTCACCCTGCTGTCAAGGAAGTAAGAAACATGGGAGGATGCTTGTGTTTTGAAGTTTACAATCCCGAATCTCTAAAAGGATTTCAAGAATATGCATACAAAAGAGGTGTATTTTCAAGACCATTCCTAAATATCGCATACGCAATGTTTCCATATATTATCAAAGATGACGAGATAGAAACTATCATTAATGTGATGAAAGACTGGTTTGTAGAAAAATAAAATGGACAAATTATTTAATATTAAAATGCGTGCAAGCAAAAAAGAAAATGACAAAGACATTCACATTTCGGGAGCAGAAAAAATAATTTTTGAATCTGACATCAAAAATTTTTCAACCGCTCTCATAGAAAGAGGATTTCATCACGATAAAGGAAAGGCCGATTTTCTCAATCTTAAAATTACAGAAGTAAAAAAAGATGACGTGCTTTATCTTGATGCTCTTAATGTTGAAACCATTGAAGTTGATACTTTGGAGGAAGGACAAAAAGAAATAAAAAGATACCTACACGAAATAGGTATTGTCGAACCTGATAAGATACTTAATTTTCTTTCTGAAACCTACGCTATGAGGGGTGCTATGCTACTTGATGTAGATCGACTTGTAAGATTGGAACCCGATCCGTCAAGAGGTATTCGTGCGACCAACATGGATCAGGAAAGAATCAAGGGCAAAATAATAACTGATGAAAAAAATCATTATGAAGAAGCAGTCGTCTTAGCAACAAAAGTCGTAAACTGTCCCGGAATCATAGGAGAAATATGTATTTCCGACGACCCTTATTACATAACAGGATACGTCAGTTCCAAAGAAATCGGATACAGAAGAATTACGAAGATGAAAGAAGCGGGAAGTGAAAATGGCGGCAGAATTTTTCTATTCCGAGGAAATAAAAAAGATGCTGAAAATGCCGTCTCCTTTTTACAAAACCAACACGTCATTGTAAAAAACGTAAAAAAATTATGCTCCAATAAAAAATCGTCAAAGTGGAATAACATTGATAACACTTTAAAATACCTAAAGGAAAACAATTTGTATAGAACCACAAAACAGATTAATTCCGCTCAAGGTCCGCATATTCAAATAAACAATAAAAAATATGTGCTTATGGCATCAAACGATTATCTTGATATTGCGAGTCACGAAAAAATAAAGCAAGCCGTCCATAGGGCATTAAGCACATATGGATTCGGCTCAGGTGGTTTAAGGCTTACGACCGGAAATACAGATATTCATGATTCGTTGGAACAAAAAATTGCCGATTATCAAGAAACACAAAGTTCAATTGTTTTTAATACCGGATATGTTGCAAACCTTGCAACAATAGCTGCACTATGTACATCAAATAGTACCATTTTCAGCGACGAGCTGAATCATGCAAGTATCATTGACGGATGCCGACTCTCCAAAGCAAAAATCGTCACGTATAAACACAATGACATGACGGATTTAAAAAGAAAAATAGAAGAAAACCCGTTTATAGACGGATTTGTAATAAGCGACGCTGTATTTTCAATGGACGGAGATATCCTGAACTATCCCGAATTACTCAATATCTGTGAAAAATACGATCTGTTTTCCATGGTTGATGAAGCACACTCTATCGGTGTAATAGGAAAAAACGGCAGAGGAATAAAAGAATATTGGAGCGAAACAAGAAATGCGGATATTCTTATGGGAACACTCAGCAAAGCCATCGGTGGTGAAGGTGGTTATATTGCAGGAGAAAAACGAATGATAGATTACCTGAGAAATAAAGCACGAGGTTATATTTTTTCCACATCTCTTTCACCTGCGGTAATTTCAGGAAATATAGAAGGTCTTAATTTGATCAAAAATGAATGTTGGAGAGTAAAAAATTTACAAGAAAATGTTGAATATTTTTGTACAGAACTGAAAAAATATGGTATAAATGTTAGCTCTAAAACAGCTATTGTTCCCATTATAATTGGCAATGAAAGAAAAGCAACGGAGTTATCGAACTATCTTTTTGAACGAGGATATTATATATCAGCCATCAGATATCCTACTGTTGCAAGAGGAGAAGCAAGGCTTAGAGCAAGGCTTAGAGCAACACTCATGTCAAGTCATACAAAAATTGAACTTTCGGAATGTGCAAAACTAATAGGTCAATTTTTTGCATACCATCTACGATTTTGTACAACTTTTTAAAATAAAAATGGAGCTACCGATCCGACTTGAACGGACGACCTGCTGATTACGAATCAGCTGCTCTACCAACTGAGCCACGGTAGCACCTTGAAGAGGATAGCTGTTTATCCTCTGCTTGACTTTGTTCATTATATCAAATTTTTCCCATCCTGAAAAGGTTTATCCGGAATTTTCTTTATTTTTATCGTCTATTTTTTAGTCGATACTTTTATTCCCAATTCCAAAAGAGCTTTTGTATCTGCTATTGCAGGTGCATCTGTCATCGGACAAATTGCATTTTGATTTTTCGGGAAGGCAATTACTTCACGAATACTGTCTCGTTTTAACATCAGCATCAACATTCTATCTAAGCCGAAAGCAATTCCACCATGCGGCGGTGTTCCGTATTGGAATGCGTTGAGTAAAAATCCGAATTTTTCATTCGCCTCTTCTTCGGTAAAACCAAGTGCTTGAAACATTTTATCCTGTACTTCTTTGGTATGAATACGAATACTTCCTCCACCAAGTTCTACCCCGTTTAATACAATATCGTATGCTTTTGCATTCATTTTTTCCGGCTCGGTATCAAAAAGCGGAAGATCCTCATCCACCGGTGCGGTAAACGGATGATGCGCCGCTACATAACGCTGATCTTCTTCATTGTATTCATAAAGCGGAAATTCTACTACATATAGAAAAGCAAATTCATCTTTGTTAATCAGATTTAATTTTTCTCCGGCTTCCAAACGAATATGTCCCAACGCATTAAGTGCGGTCAAAGTCTTATCGGCAACAAATACCAATAAGTCTCCTTCTTTTCCATCCATTTTTTCAATCAATGCAGCCATACAATCTTCGGACAAAAATTTTGCAATCGGCGAATTAATTCCTTCTTTGTTAATGCGAATCCACGCCAAGCCTTTTGCTCCGTACAATTTTGCAACTTCACCCAAAGCATCGATTGCTTTTCTGGAAAATTCGCCTTCATGTCCTTTCAAGTTAATGCCTCGAACGGTACCGCCTGATGAAACAGCCTCATCAAATACTTTAAACCCGCTGTCTTTTACTACATCCGATACATCATTGATTTCCAACCCGAAACGCACATCCGGTTTGTCGGAGCCGTAACGATCCATAGCCTCTCTCCAAGTCATTCTGGGAAACGGAATTGGAACGTCCATATCCAAAACTTCTTTGAACACTCTTTGCATCAAACGTTCGGTTACGTCAAGCACATCTTTAATCTCCACAAAAGACATTTCGCAGTCAATTTGTGTAAATTCAGGTTGTCGGTCTGCACGAAGGTCTTCGTCACGGAAACATTTTGCGATTTGAAAATACCTGTCCATACCGGAAGTCATCAATAATTGTTTGAATAACTGCGGAGATTGAGGAAGTGCATAAAAGTTTCCTTTGTTAACACGACTTGGCACAAGATAATCTCTTGCACCCTCCGGTGTCGGCTTGGTTAGGATTGGTGTTTCAATTTCCAAAAATCCTTCTTCGGAAAGAAAATTCCGAACGGATTGCATAACCTTATGACGCATCATAAAATTATACTGCATTTTTGGTTTTCTAAGATCCAAATAACGATACTTCAATCTCAATTCTTCCGAAACGGTATCGTCATCTTTGATATAAATCGGAGGTGTGTTTGCGATATTTAAAATACGCAATTCGTTTGCAAAAACTTCAATGTCTCCGGTTGCAATATTTGCATTCTTTGAACTTCTTTCATGCACAATTCCTTTTGCGGCAATAACGTATTCAGAACCTAATTCTTTTGCTTTTTCAAAATTTTCGGCACTGTCATTCACATCAAAGGTAATTTGTACCAAACCGGTACGGTCACGAAGATCAACAAAAATCAATCCACCCAAATTTCTCGCTCTTTGTACCCACCCCATCAAGGTAACTTCTTTGCCTACATCTTTCAGATTCAACTCATTACAATAATTTGTCCTTTTCAATCCACTGATATTGTCCATTTCTTCCTCCATTGTTTCTTTATTTTATTTCAAAATATACTTTTCTCAAATTTTTTATTCTGTTTTATTTATTATTTTCAAAAAAGTGATACATCCGTCTTTTCTTCTCTCCTACTTTTTTAAGCAGTATCAAAAAGAGTTTCCTGTATTTATAGCTATCTGTTCCGATTTTCTGCATTTTTACAAAAATGCTTATACACTTGATTTTCAATTATGGTAGGCTATTTCCTTTTTCTCAAGTACTCAATCCGCCTTTTAAACATTTGATTTCATCTACACTTCTTGTAGATTACTTTCCTACACATGTGCTTTTATAAAAGTCCTCTATAAAAAGGGTTTGTCGCAATTTCTCTTGCCAAGGTCGATTTCGGTCCATGTCCCGGATACACCGTCAATTCCGGATTGAGTTTTGCCAATCGAACCAAAGAATTTAAGATTTCATCATAGTTTCCGCCATAAAGGTCTGTTCTGCCGATAGAACCTCGAAACAAGGTATCTCCCGTAAATAGTTCTCTGTCATTGTAGTAACAAACTCCACCCTTTGTGTGTCCCGGTGTGTGTACCACATTCAATGTTTCTTTTCCTATTTGAATACTGTCTCCTTCTCCGACATAAAAATCCGCTTCCAATTCCACTGCAATTCCCGTCATTAAGGTAGAGTGATTTTTGTCCGCATTGCCAAGTAAAATTTTTTCCTCTTCATTGGCATATACTTTTGCCGGATATTTTTCCAACAACATAAACAGTTCAGCAATATGGTCTCCATGTCCATGTGTAAGCAAAATACTTTCCAAGGTCAGCTCATTTTGCTCCAAAAATTTGAGGATTGCCTTTCCATTCAAGCCCGGGTCAATAACATACGCTTTTTTCTCCTCTGTATCGTACAAAAGGTAACTGTTGATGTCATATCGATTTTGCGAAAAAATTTTAAGTTCCATACTATGTCCCTCATCTTGTGTTTGTATCTATTTTTTATTTCCATCTATAATAGCATTCTGAAAAGAAACGCTATCACTTTTATAAAACACTTTCAAATGAAACCTTCTCCCTGCTCTTCCTTCCCTTATAAGAGCATTCATTCAAGAACAGGAGAAAATTTATCTTTCCACAGTTCTATCTTTTGCGGTTCTTTTCTTTCTTGCACTTTTTCTGAAAAGAATTTTGCTAAAAGAGTTTGTCGCTATCCAATAAAATCGTTACCGGGCCGTCATTAATCAGCTCAACTTGCATATCTGCACCGAATTCGCCTGTCTCTACATGAAATCCATAAGAACGCAAGCCTTCCACATATTCTTCATATCTTTTTTTTGCAATGTCCGGTTTGGCAGATGCGGTAAAAGAGGGTCTCTTCCCTTTTCTAACGTCTCCATACAACGTAAATTGAGAAACAGCCAAAATCTCTCCCTCAACATCTTTGATTGACAGGTTCATTTTTTCATCTGCATCCTCAAAAATCCGAAGTCCTGCTGTTTTCTCCACGCAATAAGCGACATCCTTATCCGTATCCTCATGAGTTACGGCAATCAAAACGAGATACCCTCTCATACATTTTCCTATCTCCTTGCCGTCAACCTTTACGCTTGCTTGTTTTACTCTCTGTATTACCAATCTCATACTATTCTCCGTCTATTTTATCCACAATATCAAGCATTGCTTGCACGAGAAACTTCAATCACACCTTCTATTCGTCGTAACTTGCTCATGACAGAGTTCAACTTATCAATGCTATTGACTTCAATAATAAAGTTCATGACTGCAATGTTTTCTTTGTTGGTTTTCGCATTAATTCCATTTAAAGATACTTTTTCTTCTGTAATAAGTTTTGTCACATCAATAAACAAATTCTTTCTGTCATATGCAAGCACCTTGATTTCCGCCTCAAATTCTTTCGATAGAACGTTTTGATTGTCCCAATATACTTCCACACGCTTATCCTGATTGCCTTCTACACCGCTTTTTACATTCGGACAGTCGCACCGATGAATGGATACACCTCTTCCTTTGGTAATATAACCTATGATTTCATCACCCGGAACAGGATTGCAACATTTTGCCAATCGAATGAGAATATTATCAATTCCTTTGACATGTACTCCGGTTCCCGATTTTAAAGGACGTGCCCCCTGTTTTTGTGTGCGGGAATTTTCTTCCGTTCCCTCTCTTATCACCCGTTGTTCCGTCACAGGTGCCGGCATTTCCATTTCGTATCTTTCACGAAGTTTGGGCATGATTTGATTGAGCGTAATGCCTCCATACCCCAGCGCCGCATAAAGATCTTCCACACTTCCCTGTGTCAAGGTCTTGGTTGCGGCGGAAACATAACGCTGTTTCAAAAACTCTCCAATCGGATAGCCTTGTCGTTTCACTTCTCTTTCCAAAAGTTCCCGACCTTTTTCTATATTTTCTTCTCTTTTTTCTCTCTTAAACCATTGACGAATTTTATTTTTGGCACCGGAACTTTTAACGAGTTTCAGCCAATCTCTGGAAGGACCGTTGGAATTTCCGGAAGTGATAATCTCAACGATATCTCCGGTTTTTAATTGGTAATCAATCGGAACCATTTTGCCGTTTATCTTAGCTCCCGTACATTTATTCCCGATTGCCGAGTGTACCTTATAAGCAAAATCCAGCGGACACGAACCGACCGGCAGTTCCATAACATCTCCCTTCGGAGAAAACACAAAAACTTCGTTAGCAAACAAATCAATCTTCAGCGATTCCATAAATTCTTCCGGATCGGATACTTCCTTCTGCCACTCCATCATCTGACGTAGCCAAGAAAGTTTTTTCTCCATTTCCGCATCGGAATTTCCCTTTGCATTAAAAGACTCTTTATATTTCCAATGGGCGGCAATACCAAACTCCGCTATTCTATGCATCTCTCTTGTTCTGATTTGAATTTCCAAAGGTTGTCCGTCCGGTCCAAGTACTGTAGTATGCAAAGATTGATACATATTAGGTTTCGGCATAGCAATATAATCCTTAAAACGAGTAGGAATCGGTCTCCAAATAGTATGCGCAAGACCCAATGCTCCATAGCAGTCTTTAATGTTATCCACCATAATTCGTACCGCCATAAGGTCATAAATTTCCTCAAAAGCCTTCTTTTGGTACATCATTTTTTTATAGATACTGTAAAAATTCTTTGCTCTGCCTTTAATCTCGCAATGAATTTCATTGTCTTGTAATTTTTTGATTAAAGTATCAATAACTTCCTCTACATAACTTTCACGCTCTTGGCGTTTCTTGGAAACTTTTTCGGTCAAGTCAAAATAACCTTGGGGATCAAGGTAACGCAAAGACAAATCTTCCATCTCCCACTTAATCCGAAAAATACCGAGACGATTGGCAATGGGAGCATAAATCTCAATCGTTTCTTTAGAGATAGAAGCCGCTTTCTCAGGGGTCATATACTTCAACGTTCTCATATTGTGCAGTCTGTCTGCCAATTTAACGAGTATGACACGAATATCCTTCCCCATTGCCAAAAACATCTTACGCAGGTTCTCAGCCTGCGTTTCTTCTTTACTCTTATATTTAATTTTGCCAAGTTTCGTCACTCCATCAACTAAATCGGCGATGATTTTTCCAAACTCTTCTTCCATCTTTTCATAGGTTACATCAGTGTCTTCCAATACATCATGGAGCAATCCGGCAGCAATGGTATCGGTATCCATTTCCAATTCCGCCAATATCTTTGCAACTTCAACAGGATGAATGATATATTGTTCTCCCGACTTTCTGTATTGATTTTTGTGTCCCTCATAAGCGTAATTGTATGCTTTCGTAATGACTTCTACATTTGCCTCCGGATTGTACTGTGCTATCTTTTGCAATAAACTTTCCAACATATCTTCCACCCTCTTTCCGTTTGTTTTTCCTTCCTGACGGTACTGATATTACCTGCTTTTTATCTACATGATATCAATTGTTCTCAAATTTTCAAAAGTAACCTAAACGAGCAATAAACTGTAACAACAATCACTGTTTAGTATGGATAGGAAATTAAAGCCCCTACATCATATCCTTTCAGCTTTTCTCTCCCCTTTAATTCCTCCAACTCTATCAAAAATTGACATTTTTCAATCTTTCCGCCTAAGGACTCAATCAAATCAATAGCGGCATGAACCGTTCCGCCTGTTGCCAAAAGGTCATCGACGATTGCCACCTTCACTCCCGAATAAATTGCATCTTCATGAATTTCCAAGGTATCTGTTCCATACTCCAAATCATATTGGTACGATTTTACTTTCGCAGGCAGTTTTCCCGGTTTTCGGATTGGCACAAACCCGATTCCCATGGCATAGGCAACGGCAGAACCGAACACAAATCCTCTCGCTTCCGGTCCGACGATGATGTCAATTTCCTTATCCTTCATTTCTTCCACCATCTTATCCACCGTATAACGAAATGCCTTTCCCTCTTTCAACAAGGTTGTAATATCTTTAAAGCTGATTCCTTCCTTCGGAAAGTCCTCTATAATTCTGATTTTTGATTTAATATCCATATTCTTTTGCCCCTTTTTTGCTTTTTCCATTCTCAGTTTTGAAACCGAAATGCGATATTCTGTAATTCCTGCAAACAAGCCTGCATATTCTCTTCTTTTTCCATACGATAGTCTACATAAATTTTATTTTGTCCATAAACGAGAGAAAGGATGCCGTGTTTTTGAAATATTTCAAGCTGTAAAACCGTTTTCAAAAGTTTTTCCGCTTGCATACTTCTCAATCTTGTTTCCGATAAGATGACTTTTCGGTTCTTTCGCAAAACCTTCAAAAATGAAATTACTTTTTCTCTATCAAAGGAAACGATTTTTTCCAACTCCAAATCATTGTAAGAAATTTCCCATTCAAAAAAATTTACATTTCCCCTTGTTTCCAATGATGACACGGCTCTTTTGGACAAACTGTCGCAAATAATGATATTATTATATCCCTTTATATCCATTTTTTCAATATTTACACAGAATTTCACCTTACTTTCACCGTTCTCTTGATACTTTTGTTCGGTAATCAAACGGTTATACGCTCCCGGCGCACAAGTTAAATACAAATTTTTGTCGCAAAAATTCGTTTCATTCCATCTTTCATACCTTTTTTCGTCAAATACGGAAACTTTCCCGTCTTCCGATATGCGATAACAAAAGTCTCTTGCCTCAAATAATCCAAACGCTCTCTTTACCCACTTATAGTCTTTGCAATTTATTTGAAGTTCTGCGTTTTCCCGATATACATTTTCTTCTATGGTAACTAAAACATCCAATTCTCTTTCATTTACCGAAACATATTCATCTACCAATTCTGCCATGCCAAACCCCACCAAACGTTTGTTGTCCAAAAATGCAGAAAGATGCGCCTGCGTTTTTCCGATTTTTTTCGGATACTGCAAATTTACATTTTGTAGGATAAAAAGCGGCTTGGCATTTTTCATTCCAAAAGGCTCCATCCTTCGAATTTTATTGCATAAAGTTTGCGTAACATCTGACGGTTCAAGAATACATTCCGCCTTCAACTGCCGTTTTTTATCTTCTTTGGAAAGTTTATTTGTTGCAACTTGATTGATACGGATTATAAACTCGGTTATCTTCTCTTGTGAAACAGACATTCCTGCCGCCTGTGCATGCCCTCCGAAGCCTATCATACAGTCCTCTATTTCATTCATGGCTTGGAACAGATGAAACCCGGGTATACTCCTTCCTGAGCCCTTTCCGATTCCGTTTTCATCAAACGAAATAACAAAGGACGGTTTGTAATATTTTTCGGTAATGCGAGATGCTACAATTCCAATAACACCTTCATGCCACCCTTTTTGATATACAACAAGTACATCTCTGTTTTTATTTTCTTCCTCATCTTCTATCATTTTCATAGCTTGCCGCACAATCTCTTCTTCTATTTTTTGGCGCTCTTGGTTGAGTTCGTTTAACAATGCCGCATGAGAATACGCCGTTTGCTTATCTTCCGAAACAAGAAGTTCAACTCCTTTTTGCGGCTCTCCGATTCTTCCCGAAGAATTAATGCGAGGCGCCAAGACATATCCGACATGATAAGAGTTAATTTGCTGCTGTGCAACTCCTGCAATAGTCGCTAATGCGCTTAAACCCAAATTATAGGTTTTTTCATTGATGCTTTGCAGTCCTATTTTGACTAAGGCACGATTTTCTCCTGTAAGTTCCACAATATCGGCAATCGTAGCAATCGCTGCAATTTCCATGTAAGAAAGAAGTTCCGTTGCATGGCACGATTTTAGGGCTTGTACCAGCTTAAATGCAATCCCTGCTCCGCATAAATGCTCAAACGGATACCTGCAATCATTCCGATGCGGATTAATCACTGCACAAACAGAAGGCAATTCCTCTCTGCACTGATGATGGTCGGTTATGATAAAGTCCAATCCAAGCTCTTTTCCGTAGGTTGTCTCCTCCAATGCCCCAATTCCGCAATCTACCGTAATGATAAGTTTCGTACCGTCTTGTGCAATCTTTTTGATCGCCTCTTTATTTAAACCGTATCCTTCTTTTTTTCGATTGGGGATATAATATTGCACCGGATAGCCGATTTCTCTGAAATACAGAATCAAAATCGAGGTTGCGGATATTCCGTCCACGTCATAATCGCCAAATAGCGTAATGTTTTCCTTCTGCTCAACAGCCTCTTTGATACGATTAACAGCTTGTTCCATATCTTGCATTTCATAAGGATTGTAAAATGATTTCTCGGTCGGCGAAAAATATTCTTCCAAATCTTCCACCCCTCTGTGCCGTAAAATATCCTGAATAACAGCATCCGCATCCTTGTTTGTTCTTGTATTGTCTTTTACTTTCCAACGATTTTCCATATGATCTCCTTCGCTCATGCAAACATGATATAATCCATGTTTGCATTTCCTGTT
>JBGZJG010000021.1:0-3934 GCA_041848665.1 Filifactor sp. | reverse complement strand
ACAACACCACTTTAATCGTAAAGTTATAGAATTTTCAGATGACAAATAAAAACTGTTTTCATGTAAAAAATCAAACACCATCAATATAAAAAATAAAATGGAAAAATACAATAATTTTAAGTTATAAAATGCTAAAGAAAGAAAACTGTTTAAAATAGCAAAAACAGATAAACGAAATTCCCGTTATCTGCTTTTGCATTCTTTTTTGTACTCTTTGTGTTTTCTTTTCCTGTTCTTCATGCTCCTCGGCACAAGGCGAACCTGATCATATTTTTATGAAATTCCCCACCCGGAAAATTCTTTCAGCTTACTTTCATCAAATTTGCCTTCCTTCACGCACCAGATAGCGTCTTCCAAAATAGAAATTCCCTGCATAGCTTGTTCTTCGGATATTATCAGTGGCGGCGTAATTTCAAGAACGTTGGAATACAAACCCACCGTATAGAGTAACAGTCCTTTCTCATACGCCTGATAGGATATCATCTGTGCCATCAAAGGTTCCGGTTTTTGACTTTTCCGGTCTTTTACAATTTCAATACCGATAACCAAGCCTCTTCCTCGTACATCTCCGATAATTTCAAATTTTTCCGCCAATTTTTTCAAATTCTGCAACATCAAAGCACCTATACACGCTGCATTTTTCGCTAATTTTTCCGATTCTATCAAACGAATAGTAGCGATTGCCGCCGCACAAGAAACAGGATTTCCTCCAGTTGTAAAAAGATGTAATCCGGATTCCACATCTAAAAGCTCCTTTCTCCCTACAACTACACTCAGCGGTTGTCCCGAAGCAATTGGTTTTCCGATTACCACCGCATCCGGAATGACATTTTCCGATTCAAAGCTGAAAAAATCTCCTGTCCGTCCGCACCCTATCTTAACATCATCAATAATCAGAAGAATATCATATTCTCTGCATAGCTTCTCGAGTCCTTTCAAATATCCCGATGGCATAGGAACATCTCCACCGTCACATTGAACCGATTCGGCAACGATAGCTCCGATATGTTCGACGGAACATGCCATATGCAGGATATATCCTTCCAAATAGTTCAAACAAAATAAGTTGCAACTGTCACACTTTTTTTGAAACGGACATCGGTAACAATACGGATATGGTATTTTTATGACATTTCCGCTGTAACTCTTTGATTGCATAGGATGACCCGACATAGAATAAGAGCCTAATGTTTGTCCATGATAAGAACCGACAAACGTCAATATTTTATTCTTTTTATCCGCCATCGAAATCGCCTTATATATCATCTCATTTGCATCGGAACCTGATAAACCGTACCAAACTTTTTTCGAAAAATCTCCCGGCATACGTTGTATCAGCTGTTCTGCCAACTCTACACTTTCCTCGTTGATTAACGAACAGGTCGATGCAAACGAAAGCTTTTCCAACTGTTGTTTGATAACCTCTATGATATCCGGATGTGCATAGCCCGTATTTGCCACGCTCCAATTTGCCGAAAAATCAATATATCTTTTCCCTGAACAATCGGTAATATATATCCCTTTTGCACTTCTTGCAACCAGCGGATTAAATCTCAATTTCATAATTTCACTAATTGCATTTTGATCCCGAATGATATAATTATCCAAATTCCATTGCACCCCCTTATTATTGTCCTTGTTTCTTTTTTCAATCATTGTCTAAAAGAAACAGATATTCTCAATACAATAAATAAACAACGAACTTTGAATCTATTTCATTCTCTTTATACCTCCTATGATTTGACTTCCTGTTTTCCTTTCCTCTTACCATATAAATAATAGGACGCCATCAAAATCAAAAGCCATGCTATTCCTATTATCATCTGCAAGACATCTGTCGAATAGGACGTCCACATTATCATTCCCGCTCCCAAAATTCCTATGATAGGAAATAAGGGGAATAACGGCTGTTTCCAACCTGCCGAATCAATTTCATCAAAATGTTGTTTTCTATATTTGATTGCAGCTACCAGAGCTAATGTCCAGGAAACACACCACGCAAATACAACTTGATTACAAAGCACAGTATAAATGTATTCCGCTCCATATCTTCCAAACAGGATAAGTATGATAGATGCTATCCAAACAACGACAATTGCGAATACAGGCGTATGAAATTTCGAATGTAATTTTTTGAAAGCTGGCGGCAACAATCCCTGTGTCGCCTGTTCATAGAATATTCTCGAAGAGGCAAATATGGTTCCCCCCAAAATTGTCGTTGATGCCGCAATCAATGCCGCTAAGTTAATCATATTCCCACCTATTTTTCCAAATACTATTTCTGCCGCAACGGTAAATGGAGAAACTTTCATAGAAATTTGTTCAGGCGTCAATACTCCTATTGCAACAAATTGTGCCAAAGTATAAACAATCAAAAAGGTAATGCTTGACCATACCAACGCTTTGGGCATATTCTTCGGATTTTTACATTCTCCTCCTGCCGTACAAAGCGTGATTGCCCCCATATAGGCATAGGTTCCTATCGGAATGGCTTTTAGCATTCCGCTAATTCCATTTGTATAAAAAGGATGATACGCATCAAATTTCACATACGGCATTCCCAAAAGTCCCAGCGCAAGCATGAATGCCATCAAAACCAATACCAAACCCAACTGAACTTTTGATGCAATTCCAACACCTATGATGTTCAATATTGAAAAAATACATATCCAAAAAATCGCAAAAATTACGCTCCACAATTCCAAATCCAATCCGGGAAAAAAGTAACAAGTCATAATTCCGCACGCCAATCCCGTTGAGCCACCCGTTATGACCCAACCGATTGCAAAACTCATGCTGCTCAAAAATCCAGCGCCACGTCCGAAGATTCTTTCCACCCAAACAGCCATTGCTCCCGCATTGGGCATTGCTACCGAAAATTCTCCCAAAGCTACCATCATACACATTTGGATAATTCCTGCAATTACAAAACCTAGTAATGCACTGGGTCCCGCAATATCAATTCCTTCTCCAATCAGCAAAAATATTCCATCACCCACGACCGAACCTACGCCAATTGCCCAGATTGCCCAAAAACCCAGCTTTCTTTGAAGAGTCACTTCCGATTTCTCGTTCATCTTAGCCTCCCTATATTTTCATCAACTGATACATTTTTATCACCTATTAAAAATTGAATTATTTTTACATAAATGTTTCTAAAGATTATTTATCAAACGATAATTCTTTTTTTAATAATTCAAGTGTTTCATTCGTATCCATAACATAGGTATAAATGACATTCATAATTTTAAGTTCAGTATCGTGAAGTTCCATATCAGGAGAAGCACAAGCATCTTCCACTGTAATAACCTGATAACCCGCATCTGCCAATCCACGAACAGTAGATGCAACACATTGATCAGTCACAATTCCGCAAACAATTACAGTCGTAATTCCCATATTATGAATTAATTGTAAATAGTTCGTTCCCGTAGTAACACTATCTGTTGTTTTATTGACGACAATTTCATTTTTCTTTGGAAATAACTCATCAATCATCTGAGCTGCATAACTGTTTACCGGCAAAAGCATACCGTTCCAACCTTCCGATTTTTGTACAGGTGAACGATCTTCTCCATCTTCTCTCAAGCAAGCAATTCTTCCATAACTTATAGGTAAATCTTTTTCTCTAAAAAACTCTAATATTTTCTTTGTATTAGGAATAACTATCTGCTGTAATCTATCATAATACGGTTCCCAACGCTTCCAATCCCCCGCTAATTTAAATTCAAGCGCTTCCCCAAAATCTTTAAGACAAAATTCATTTTGTAAGTCTACTACCAACAACATAGTTTTTTTAGGTTCTATCTTATAATCCGGAAAATCTTCAATACCATCATAATAAAAAGATAAATATTTTCGTTTCAGTTTCATAATAAACCCCCTTCTGTACATAATGTACATTTTTGTCTCAAAAAAATATCACCGAAAATTT
>JBGZJG010000020.1:0-21654 GCA_041848665.1 Filifactor sp. | reverse complement strand
TAAAGGCAAGAAAAAATGCCTCAAAAACCACATCATATCGCTTTGTGTTTTGAGACATTTTTCTTTCTTTGTTTGATTGTTTTTGCGAAATATATTTGCAGAAATTAGGGTTAAATTTCCTTCAGCGCTTCATAAAAATCAATCATAATATCTTTTGCATCCTCCAAGCCGACGGCAACTCGTATCATTGCATCAGAAAGTCCGAATTCATCAAGTTTCTCCCCTTGATAATCCCGATGTGTCATAGATGCGGGATGCTCCACTAAGGTTTCGGCATCTCCCAAACTTACGGCAAGCTTGCACATCTTAAATTTGGTAAGCAATTCTTTTGCTTTTTCCGCTCCGCCTTTTACACAAAAGGTAACAATCGCACCATATCCCATCATCTGATTGCTTGCCGTTTCATATCCTTCATGAGACTTCAGTCCAGGATAACGCACCTGTTCGACTTTATCCTGTTCTTGTAGATACTGTGCCAACAGCATAGCATTTTCGCCATGTCGCTCCATTCTCATGGACAGTGTCTTCATCCCTCTTATCAATAACCACGCACTAAACGGAGACAACGCACTTCCAAGCTCGCACATAAATCCATAACGCAATTTTTTGATATAGTCTTCGTCTTTGGAAACGGTTACCCCCGCAACCACATCTCCATGTCCGCTAAAAAACTTTGTCGCAGAATGAATAACCGCTTTTGCTCCAAGCAAGAGAGGTTTTTGCCAATAAGGGGTTGCAAAAGTGTTGTCCACAACAACGGGAATATTATGTTTTTCAGCCATTTCACAAACGCCCTTGATATCAGTAATATACAAACTCGGATTGGACGGAGTTTCCAAATAAATCAACTTCGTATTCTCTCGAATGGATTGTTCGATATTTGGTAACTCTCTTGTATCCGTAAAGGTTACTTCTACTCCGTAACGGCTCAAAAAATTTTTCATAAACCCATAGGACGAACCATAGAGTGATTTCCCCGTAACGACATGCTCTCCCTGCTTTACAAAAGATAAGACGGTAGACGAAATTGCTCCCATTCCCGATGCAAACGCTACCGAATCGACTCCTCCCTCCAAAGCTGCCGCTTTCTTTTCAAAAATCTCAACGGTGGGATTTCTTCCTCTGCTATACACAAACCCTTCTCGTTCTCCCTTAAAAATTTCATCCGCCTGCTCCAAAGAATCAAAAGCAAAGGATGACGTCATAAAAATCGGTGCATTTAATGCATTCCACGGATTTTGTGTTACATACCCGTCATGAATGGACTTTGTGGAAAATCCGACCATTTTGTTAATATCCTTAAATTCGCTCACACTATTCCCCCTAATCCTATTTTTTCCAAAATTTTTTTGACAACTGTTTTTTATTCATTACATTTCATTTCGGCATGATCCAAACCCATATTTTTTGCTGAAAATGAAAATTGCAATGTTATGCTGTATAAAAACTTACCGACATTGCAATTTCAAAAAAATTTACTTCGTTTTATTTCGCTCCAAAGAAAAACGTCTTTTCTTAACGGCTTTCTCCTCAAGCTTTCGGACACCGGATGCAATAGGCAATGTGATTTTAACACAAGCTCCATGCGGCTTGACATTATATGCCTTCACTTTTCCTTTCAGTTGTCTTACGGTAGAGTGAACAATCGCAAGTCCCAAACCCGTATTTCCTCTATCCCCCTTATAAAAACGGTCAAAAATACGGTCAATCTCTCTATCGTCAAACCCCTGTCCATCATCCGTCACTTTGAGTATAAAGTTGATTCCTTCCCCATAAGCCTCTACTTCTATTTTCTGATTTGCATAACGCAGTGAATTTGAAATAAGATTGTTGACAATGCGGAACATATATTCCTCGTCCACCCGTTGAATGAGTAACTCATCAACTCGATTAACGAGTTCAACACCTTTTTCTTCGGCTGCAAATTTAAACTTATATAGCACCTCGGCAACAAAATCTCTCATTTCCAAATTTTGTACTCTGTTTTTCTCAACAACCTTCCCCGGATTATCCAACTTCGTCATATAGACGATACTGTTTACCGTATTTGTCAGTTTGTTGGTCTCATCAATGATAATATTCAGAGACTCCGCCACATCTTCCTCAGGTATGATTTGATCCCGAATTGCCTCGGCATATCCTTGAATGGACATCAAAGGCGTTTTCAATTCATGAGAAGTGTTCTGAAAAAACTCCTTTTGGTTCTTATCGTATTTCACCATATTGTTTGCCATCTTTTTAAATTCGGTATTCAAATCACTGATTTCATCATGCGTATGAATTTCCTCCCATGAATTTTCCCCATCAATGGAAAAAGTTTGAATGTTTCGCTTTAATTTATTAATCGGTCGAATAAATGCTCTCTCAAAAATAAAGGCAAGCAAAATAGCACATGCCAAAGAAATCGCCAACCCCATAAAAGCCGCTCGATTGATAAGTGAGCTAATCAATCCTAATTCTTCTTTTTCCGCAATAACCGACAGATACCCAAGAATATCCTTGCCGTCAGAGGAGCGAATTTCCTTTTCCATAATAATGTAATGCTTGCTCATATCCGCCATGGAGGCATAGTCTTCCCCCTCACGGTTCTTCCACGAATAAAATACCGTATTGTGTGCCCTGTCCTGTACCATAAAACTATGTGTCGAAAAATAATAGTTGTAAAAAAACACACCGTTATCCAAAAACAACTCACTGATAGAGGCCTCTTTTTTATTTAGTTCACGGTAGTTATCAAGACTCTTTTGGATTTGCTCCAAAATCAAACCTGCATCCGCATTCAAATCCTCCACGACTTTTGCATTCAAACTGTCCGAAAAATTCATTTTGGTAATTCCCATGGAAATACCGACTGTAAACAGAACGATAATCAGATAACTGAGTACAATCTTCTTCCCGAATTTACTCATCTTCCTGCACCTTGTAACCGTAACCCCAAACCGTTTGAATTTTGACTGCGGAATTGACATCTTTCAACTTTTTACGCAGACGCTTAATCGTATCATCAACGTTTCTGTCATACCCGTCATACTCATATCCCCAAATATTTTGAATAATTTTGTCACGAGACAACGGATAACCCTTGTTTTCCACAAGATATTTCAAAACTTCATATTCCTTGGTTGTCAAAGGTACTTCTTCTTCCTCTACCTTTGCAATTCTTTGGTCGATAAAAATTTTCAAATCTTCTACCGAAAGCACATTATCTTCTTTTTTCAAAGGAACCGTTCCCGTTCTTCGAAGTACATTTTTGATACGCACAACCAATTCTCTTACGCTGAACGGTTTTGCCAAATAATCATCTGCACCTAATTCCAAACCGAGAATACGATCCAATTCTTCACTGCGTGCAGAAACAAAAATAATAGGTACTTCACTGTTCATACGGATTTTTTTACATAAATCCAATCCGTTTGTTCCACGCATCATAATATCCAATACAATCAAATCCACTTCTTTTTTCTGCAAAAAGTCATATGCCTTGTCCGCATTGTCAAAATCCGTTACCTCGTATCCTTCTTTTTTAAGATACATGACAATAAGGTCTCTTATTCTCTTTTCATCATCCACTACAAGTATATGTTTCATACAGCATCACCTCTCAAATTTATAATATTTTCATATTACCCTAAATTTATCTTTTCTTTTTATGTTTTTCACGTTATTTTTGTGGAAATCATTTGTGATGTACCGAAGAAAGAAAACTCCTTCTGTGAATGGGCGTAACACCCCATCTTCTCAGAGCCTCATAGTGTCCATCTGTTCCATACCCTTTGTTTCTTACAAACTCAAACTCGGGATAAATTTTGTTATATTCTCTCATGATGCGATCTCGATATACCTTTGCCAAAATACTCGCACATGCAATACTGTAACAAATTCCGTCTCCATGAACAACACTTTCCTGCACCGTCGTTATCTCCGGCAAAGTTTGGTTTCCATCAATCAAAAGATAGTCCGGTTTATCTTTCATCTGCATAATCGCACGTTTCATCGCCAAAAAAGTAGCTTGCAAAATATTATAGCGGTCGATTTCTTCATTGCTTGCCAAACCGATACCAAAGGAAATGCTTTCTTCAAGGATTTTGTCATAGAGTGCCTCTCTTACTTCTTCTCTGATTTTTTTTGAGTCATTTATTCCCGTAAGCAAAGAATTTTCTTTCATCACGACACATGCGGCAACTACCGGCCCCGCCAAAGGACCTCGTCCTGCCTCATCAACTCCTCCAACATAAAGATAGCCTTTTTGACGTAGCGAATTTTCCTGTTCCTTCATTTGCAAAATTCGCTGTCTTTCCTTTTCTGCCCGCATCCGCTTTTTTTCCAGCGAAAAACCTATCTTCTGCACACCGATACGCTCATCTTTTTTTAATACTTCCTCCCATTGCAAAAGTTCTTCCGGCAAGCACAACTCCAATTGTTTTTTTAGTTCTGCAATACTCATCTTTCCCGCCATATAATTTCCTCCGCAAGTTATTTGTACTGCTGTTTCGAACTGTTCGTATAAAGTTCACACATTTTTTTAGTTCTGCAAATAGATTTCTTATACGAAAGCCTATCGAAAAAGACACTCTTATTTAAATCATACGAAATACACAAACACATTATCGACATTCTTCCAACGTAATTCTTCCTAATTTTCCCTCCCGAAAATCGTTTAAAATCGCTCTTGCCGTCCTCATATAATCAATTTCGTTTCCCTTTAACAAGAACCCTCTTGCCGATGCAATCTGTTCCATTATATCCAACGTATTCGTATCATAGCTTACTTCTATACCGTATCGCTCACATAGATTTTTAGCGTATCGTACTTTAAGCTCCGAAAGAAGTGCAAAAGCAATTTCTTCAATATCCAAAACCTCATCCTTTATCGCGCCAGTAAATGCAAGCATAAGCGCAACCGTTTGGTCTTCAAATTTCGGCCACAGAATACCGGGTGTATCCAACATCTCTAAGTTCCCCTTGAGTTTCACCCACTGTTTTCCTTTCGTAACTCCCGCCCTATCGCCTGTTTGGGCAGAACGCCTTCCGGAGAGACGATTAATCAAAGTCGATTTTCCCGAATTCGGAACACCGGCAATCATAAGACGAATAGAACGGTCTTTCAACCCTCTCTTCTGCAATCTCTCCAATTTAGGCTGAAACGCCTCCTCAATCACATGCATAAGCGCCTTACTGCCTTCTCCTGTTGTTCCGTTGTACGACAATACTGTTTTGTTCTGTTTTTTGTAATACGAAAGCCACTTTTCCGTCTCTCTTGCATCTGACAAATCTTCCTTGTTCAACAACAATACAATCGGCTTATCCCCTGCAAGTTTTTCAATATCCGGATTTTTGCTGCTGAAAGGAATTCTGCTGTCAATTACCTCCACAATCACATCAACAATCGAAAGATTGTTGATAAGCAGCTCTCTCGTCTTTTTCATATGTCCCGGATACCAATTTATATGTAATTGCTCCATCTGCTCCTCCTAATATCGTTCCCTGTTTCTCTTGAACGAACAACCCGTTTTCTCGTACAAAATAAGGCTGTACTCCGTTTCCTCCACCAAAAAAACCTTTGAGCCGTACAAAAAAGGGGCTGTATAAACAGCCCCACTTTTTTTATCGCATATTTTTTTCTTTAACTTTAGCTGCCTTACCAACTCTTTCACGAATATAGTTGATTTTTGCACGACGAACCTTACCATGACGAGTTACATCAATCGCTTGGATAATTGGAGAATGTAACGGGAAGGTTTTTTCCACACCTACTCCGAACGAAATTTTTCGAACGGTAAAGGTTTCTCTGATTCCTCCGTTTTGTCTCTTAATAACAACTCCCTCAAAAATCTGAATTCTTTCTCTCTTACCCTCCTTAACCTTCAAGTGAACCTTTACGGTATCCCCGGGGCCAAACTTCGGTAAATCTGTTTTTAATTGTTCTTGTTCAATTTGTCTTAAAATTTCCATTTCTTCTTCCTCCTACAATACTTGAGCATTCATAATTAACCTTACAACCAGCGGAATACTCTGCCTATTCATTTTAAATTCTACTCATTATACCACACAAATGATAAGCGTGCAAATTTTTTCTGCAAAAAATACACCTATCCATAAATGCAACTTTATTCTTTTATATTATACTAAAAATGTTTGGGAAAATTATAATTTGACATATAAATTTCTTTAATTTTATCTCCTGTACCATAAAAACCTTTTTCAGAGATATCGTCAGAACTATTATCCTTGTGAGCAATAAAATTGGGATTTTTATAATGGTAGGATACAGTCTTGTTTGTGTTATAATTACAATTATCAAATAAAACAAAAATTAATATCCTAATTCTATATCATCATAGTAATGTTTTGGGAAATTATAATTTAATAATGGTAGTTTTTTAATTGTATCTCCAGTCACATAAAAACTTGTTTCAGAAATATATTTAGAAATATTTTCATTTGAGATATGATGTTTTGCTAATTCATCTTTTCCATCCAAAAAAGTTCAATCCTGTATTGAACTTTTTTGGATATGGTTATAGTATTAAAAGAACAAAATAACTTCTTAATACAAAAAAGATATGAAAAGCATACCTCGTAGAGAGTGGATGTTTTGAAGGATTGATAGCGTGTAAAAAGAAAATCTCATACTATTTGAAAAAATGGATTTTAGGATAACGTTCGTTAATAACGAATACGTACAACTTTTCTTTGTACGTAGCTAACAGTATCCTTACTTCATAATAAACATTATCTGTGTTTTTTTAACATTCTTTGTATCTCTTTCACAGTATCCGAATCAGTAATTCGTATCAAATCTTGTTCTTAGAAAGGAGAACTGCATGATGCAAAAAATAATTGTATACGGAAGTATGAAGTGTCCCGATTGTCTGCCGGCAATCCAACTGCTGAAGAAAAACAACATTCCCTTTTCGTTTGTCGAAATTCTACAAGACATTGTCTCTCTAAAAGAATTTTTGGCCATCCGAGACAACCAAGACGAGCTGTCTTTTGCAAAACAAAACGGAACGGTCGGTATCCCCTGCATTTATTGGCAAGAGCGAAAAAAATACTATACGGACTGCGAGATTTTTTTGAAGGATTTTTTGATATAATTTTACATTTTTTGAAAAACATGGTATTGCTCCGTTTTTGAATTTTATTCCATTTTTTGAATGGCATTCCTTTTTTAAATGGCATTCTTTTTTTGAATGGCATTCCTTTTTTTTGAATAGCATTCCTTTTTTTGAATGGCAGTTCTTTCTGTATGCTTCGGTTTCAGCTACAATCTAAAACACATTCTATGTTAAGTATAAAAACGGACGTGTGCTTTGTGACATTGCCCCAAAAAATAAATGGCATTTTCTTCGCTTTTTTCTTTGATAAATTGTCATTTTCATAGTATAATAGCATTACAAACAATCTGGAATGTACGTTTCATCTCATAAATTCAACCGACATAATTATTTAGGGAGCTTGACTGCAGCTTTATCTAATGACCTGCCTCCTTTGAGTGGACTTCAGCGATGAAGAGCAAGGCACCCACCTGAGCAGAGCTCGGGCGTGAATTTACGAGATTTAAGACGGCATTCCGGATTTTTGTTTTTTTGATTAATTTATATAAAATAAATTTTCCTTTTATTGCCGAATTTATCTTTTTCATTGTTCCATTTAAAACGGCATCTATTTTTCAGTCTACTCTTAAAAAATGTCTATATAACTCCTCATTCATACTATTTTCGATTAAAATACCTATGTTATATTAATAAAGAGATATCCCTATTTTCCGCTGTGTAGGTTTTTCTTTTCCCAATCATAAAAATGTTTGTTTTTTTTTCATTAATTCCTATTTAAAACAACAGTATTTTTATGATACTATTCTCAAATAAATTTGTCCTTACTCACCCTCTCCTAAAAATGCATACTCTATTTAATCATAAAAATACCGACCCTACCCGTTAGATTTTTAAGTCTAATAGGTAGGGTCGGTATTTTATTTAATTTGTTTAATATTCTACAAACATTTCATTTTGATTATCGTATTTTACTTTTCTTTTTTCATTTCTTATCAAGGTTTATCTGTTATTAATGAACGGTTAATTTGTGAATATTTCCATCCGTAAAATCGGAATGAATATTCAAATCTCCCAATTCCCATTCTTCAATATAAGATACTCCGTTTACTTCGTACAATGCGAGGTGTTCTTTTTTCCCATTAATCATTGCATACGGCATATCAACATCTTTATCATATCCATATTCTATTCCGACAAATTGCATAAAGGTGGCAAATTGATAAGCTTTTGCTCCATCTTCCAATGTAGCTGCTTTTAATGTAACGCTTTTTCCTGTTTTTTCACTGGTCAATACATTTGTTTTTGTATTTAAGGTTAAAGTATCTTTCACCGGTGGCAAATACAGTTCCATATACTTTTCAAAACTGATGGTATTTTCCGCTTTCGGCATGGTAATTTCTTTCTTTTCCACTTTCTTGGAATTCGTTGTGTAATCCATATCAAACTTTCCAAAATCTTTCACCGTCAAATTAAATTTCACTGCTCCGTTATAATTGTCATCGGCAAAAACTTCCTTAATGTCAACTTTACTTCCTTTGATCGTTTCTTTTAATTCAGGAACAACTTTTACAATTTCAGCTTTTGCTTCATTGTCATAAGATTTTTGCAGTTCTGCAATCATACTGTCGTCAATACCCAATTCTTTTTTAAGTTCCAAAATTCCAAGGATTTTTCCCATATTTTTTACGATATTGTCCAAAGATGCAATGCTCTTATCTACCAATTCATCGGAATTAAGTGCCATCGTATAGGTTCTTCCGTCTTGTTTTACATCAATATCAAATTTAATCAAATCTCCTATTTTTGCCATTTTGTCAATCATTTCATTTCGCTTTGTACCATCCGTAAGCGCCTGTGTATACTGTTTCATAAAACGATTGTATTCGCTTGACATTGCTCCCATAACTTCTTGCGGCATAATTCCTTTTTCGTAATCCATCAAAAGATATTCGGCTTTTACCTCTTTTACCGCTGCCGGAATTTCTTCTCCTGAAGATTTCATAATTTCTTCAATATAACTTTTGCTGATGTAAGCTTTGTTTCCATCAATATACGCTTTGATTTCAGGGATATTAAACTTTCCGCTCTTTTCTTTTATGCTAAATGTTGCATAGCCCTTGATAGGTTGTCCCTTTTCCGCATAATTATACCCTTTTCCATCAAATGTAATGCTCATCGTTTTCGGTGTTTCTCCTAAGCTAAATGAAAAACCAACAAAACCTTTTGATGCCGTCTCATAAGACTCCCATTGAGACACCTTCTTTAATTCATCCAAATAAGCTTTTTGCTGCGTGGTACATGCCGATAATGTTAAAATCGCCATGCAAATCGCCAATACTACTGATAATTTTTTCTTCATGTCTATTTCCTCCTTCTATATTTGTATACATAAATTATACACTCTCTTTGGTCGGACTTCAAGAAATTCCATTTTTATTTTTTCGAATGTTTATTTTTTACAAAATCAAACAAATTGCTATCTCTTTTGGGATGCTACGGAAATCATTTTTAACGCCTCAAAAATATTCTCCACTCCTATCGTACAAATACCGTCTGCCATTTTTTCACGACAATTATTTTTTGGTAAAATTACTTTTTGAAAACCTAATTTTTTTGCCTCTCTTACTCTTTTTTCCGCATTTTGTACACTTCTGATTTCTCCCGTCAACCCGACTTCTCCGAAAATTACAGTATCTTCCCCCACAGGAATTCCTTTATAGGCGGAGGCTACTGCCATAATAATTCCCAAGTCCGTTGACGGTTCGCTGTTTTGAAAACCTCCGGTCAAATTTATATAAACATCTTGATTTTGAATATGAAGTCCAGCTTTTTTTTCGATAACGGCAAGCAACATATTCATGCGATTAAAATCAACTCCAGTGGCAGTGCGTCTGGGTACCGCAAAACTGCTTGGAGAAACCAACGCCTGTACCTCCAACAAAATCGGTCTGCTCCCTTCCATCGTTGCTACAACAACCGAACCCGCAACATCCTTCGGTTTTTCATCAAGCATTACACCGGAGGGATTTTCTACTTCAACAAGTCCTTTTCCCGTCATTTCAAACATACCAAGTTCATTTGTCGAACCGAAACGATTTTTTACAGCACGCAACATACGATAGGAATGATACCTCTCTCCTTCAAAATAAATAACCGTATCCACCAAATGTTCCAAAACCTTCGGTCCTGCAATCGAACCTTCTTTTGTGACATGACCGACCACAAAAATACTGATGTTTTTTTGCTTGGCAATTTCCATCAATTTTGCCGTAACTTCTTTTATCTGCGAAACCGAGCCTTGTGCGGAAGAAATTTCTGAGGATGCCATTGTTTGAATGGAATCTATCACAACAAATTCCGGTTTTGTTCGTTCCAACTCCGTCTCTACCTGCTCCAAATCATTTGTATTGACCAAAAGCATTTCGCAAGGTGCAGAAGATAACCGCTGTGCACGCAGCTTGATTTGCTGCATGGATTCTTCGCCGGATACATAGAGCACTTTTTTATGTTGACTGACATTTTGTGCAACTTGAAGAAGCAACGTGGATTTTCCAATTCCCGGTTCTCCTCCTACCAAAACCAATGACCCGACAACAATCCCACCACCAAGCACTCTATCCATCTCCGCAATTGATGTACTAAAGCGACTTTCTTCGTGAAAGGATACATTTGACAAAGAAGCTGCGATTGAAACGGAGGAAACTGCCCTTTGCTTTTCTTTCTTTTTCAAAGCACTTGCAGTTGATACCCCTTCTTCAAAAGAACCGTATGCACCACATTGCGGACACACTCCATACCATGCAGGTGTTTCATATCCACAGTTTTGACATAGATATATTGTTTTTGACTTTGCCACCTTACATCCCTACTCTCTGCATTTTTCACTTCTTTTATTATCTTTCATTATATGCTACTTCAAAAATAAAAAAAAGAGCGATTTTGAAACCGCTCAAAAAATTGCATTGAAAAATACAACCGTTTTTCATCTTGCTCCCTTTCTCTCTTTTCATAAAAAAACTTTATTTGCTGTTTTTTAGGTGTATCTTTATCTTACAAATTCAATTACCTTTCCTCCGCAAAGACGAATAAACTCATAATCATGTGTAATAATAATTATTTTTTTGCCTTCTTCTGCCATTTCATGAATAAATTCGATAATCTTCATCATATTTCTTTTACATAAGCCACTGGTTGGTTCATCAAAAATAACAACCGGTTTCTTCGATGCCTTACAAAGTGCTATGGACAATCTTTGTTTTTCTCCGCCTGACAAGCTTTGCGGATGAAAATCCCGTTTCTTCCACAGCCCCAATTCTCTCAAAATACCTTCCTTTTTCTTCTCATCATCGGTAATGATACTCATTTCTTCTGCTACGCTTTCCGTAAACAACTGATAATTTACATCCTGCATAACCAAAGAAATTAATTTATTAGGTTGCTTGATACTATGGTGCTCATAGTAGGTTTTCCCCTTGAAATTTTTATTTAAACCACATATAGAGCGAATAAATGTTGTTTTTCCGACTCCATTTTTGCCTATGATAAAAGTAATATCTTCTCCGAAAGATAAATTCATATCAAATACATCGTGATGTTTCTTATAAAAATAATGATAATCTATACAGGAAAGCTTATGCTCTTTCTTACAATCCTTATTCAAAAGATGCTTTGTTTCATAGTTTTCATTCATCAGTTCCGATTTCAAAATTTGATGAAAACTTCTCAAATCATATTTTCTTGCAATCTCATCATTTATTTTTTCCTTTGAAACGGAAAGAATTCGTTTGTTTTCAATAATATGAAGACAATCCATTATTTCTCTCAAGTAATATAACCTGTGCTCTGCAATAATAATGATTTTTCCCATTTTCTTCAAAATCGAAATTGAATTTTTCAACTTTTCAATCGAATCTCTATCCAAAGAAGAAGAAGGTTCGTCAAAAATATAAATATCCTGATTCATACAGGCAACGCTGGTTATGGCAACAAGTTGTTTTTCTCCTCCGGAAAGACGAAAAATATCTTTATTCAATAAATGTTCCGTCCCCATCAACTTACTGTATTCTTGTATTCGTTGTAAAATATCACTTCTTTCCATTCCTCTGTTTTCCAGTGCAAATGCCATCTCATCCGTACTGTTTGTACAATAAAATTGTGTTCTCGGATTTTGAAAAACCGTTGAAACATATTCACTTCTCTGTGCAATGTCCATATCCCGAAAAGAATTACCTGCATATGTGATAGTTCCGTTTATTTCCGCCTTTTCAACATTCGGAATAACTCCATTGATAATTTTTGTGAGAGTACTCTTTCCACTTCCAGAACAACCTGTAATAACAGAAACTTCTCCTTTACGAAACCTCAAATTTATATTTGCAAAAATAGTTGTCTCTTCATATCGAACAGACAAATCTAATATCTCCAACATACAAACCCCTTACCTCAAAAATTACATCATCCTCTAAAAGAAAGATTAGAAAAAAATACATACAGTAAAACCGCTGACAAAAACATCATAACATAATCCCAAAAACAAAGTTTTGTCTGCGATATACTACTTCGTTTCTTACCCACAGTCATTCCTCTCGTCATTGCCGAAATCGACACATCATCCGCTGCTTTTGATGAACACATCAAAAGAGGCACCACCTTATATTCCAACAATCTCATGGGTTGCTTCCATGTATTTCCAAATGTCAACCCATGCATTTTCATCGCATCATTTATCAATGCATAATCCTCTTTTATTGAATATAAAAAACGAAACATAACGGAAATCGGAATGATAAGCGCATCGGGAAGCTTCATTCTACGTAATGATTCCACCAAATCCGACATACTCGTAGAAACCAAAGCATAATACCCCATTACAAGCCCCGGCATCATGCGTAAAACAATCCCTGCTACCGCCACCGACATAATTCCTAAAAAACCATCATATTGGTCAAGTACAAAATATACTAATGTCTCCGCAACCAAAACACATATAAGACCTTGTAAAAACATTTTATACTTTCTTTGTGACAAAACCAACAAAAATGGGATAGCACTTACAAACAATGACAAAACGGGAAATTTAACCTGCAAATTTCCCGAAATGCACACAGTAGAAATAACCATTGTCATAAAAAATTTTGTTCTAAAATCAAGTTTCATTCCTTACACCACACAATCAATTACATCATACCTGCTTTTTTGAAATGTTTATTCAACATCTTAATTCCTATTGTACAACCGATATACCCTCCAAAGCAGCCAAGCAACACAATCGGCCCAAATGACCAATTTGGTAAAACAGACATTATTTTATCAGCAAATTCCTGTCCATATCCACTTTCTACCAAATATTGATGATAAGATTCCCTTGCAACAAACATAGGAATAAGATTGAAACCCGAAAGTGCTACAAACACAGTATATGCCCACCTTGCATGCCGAATGCTTTTATACTCTCCCTTTTTTAAAATAAATTCCGCAATAAGTGACAACACAATTGTTCCCGGAACAACATAAATCCCATGTCCCGACATAGAAAATACCAATGCTACAATAATTCCTAAAATAATTACCATGCCGAATTTATCAATCTTTGTAGAATAGAGCATAAATACCGGTGCGGAAACCATTGCACATAAAAATGGTACAATTGGCATTGTTACCGGAATAAATCCTATCATTCCTGCACACCAAAAAGCTGTTACGACCAAAACGGAAAATAATCCTGCATTAATCAAATCTCTTACAACAAATTTATTCATTTTTTCCTCCAAAATAATTTTTATACGAAAAACCGAATGAAATATACCTATCAATTATCATTAACTAATCTATTGAAATATATTATGATAAAGAATATTTCTTGTTCAAAATAGATGTTTTAATACAAATATTCTTCTGTAAAATTCGATTTTTGAACCATATTTTGATACAGAGAACAACGATTTATCAGCTCGTTATGCGTTCCCTCATCTTCCACTCTTCCATTATTCAATACGACAATTTTATCCGCTTTTTCAACCGATTTCAAACGATGGGAAATAATAACGACCGTTTTATCTTTGATAAGGGTATTCAAACTTTCCTGTATTTTCATTTCATTTTCCACGTCCAACGAAGCACTGATCTCATCCAAAATAATAATCGGTGCATCTTTCAAGATGGCTCTTGCAATCGAAATTCTTTGGCGTTCTCCTCCCGAAAGTCTGCTCCCGTTTTCTCCGATTGGTGTATCATAACCCATGGGAAGTTTTTCGATGAAGTCATGACAATTTGCCATTCTTGCCGCTTTTTTCACTTCTTCTTCCGTTGCGTCTCGTCTACCCATTCGTATATTTTCCATAACTGTAGTATTAAACAACATCACGTCTTGAAACACAATAGAAATTTTTTCAAACAAACTATCCGTATCTATACGGGCAATTTCTTTTCCGTCAATCAAAATTTTTCCCGCATCATAATCATACAATCGCGACATCAATCGAAGAAGTGATGTTTTGCCGCAACCGGACGGTCCTACTAACGCAGTAACCTGATTTTGCTTTGCAACAAATGAAACTTTGTCGATTACCTTTCGCTCCTGGTTGTAAGCAAATTCCACATCTTCAAATTCAATATCATAATGATTTAATTCCGTTTGTTCTCCCAACTGAATTTTAGTCCCTCTAAGCTCTTTGATACGTTTAATTCTCGCATCAATATACATGATTTCCGCCAAATTCATATACAAGCCGTTTACTCCATCCATAATTTTTGCTGCGGCAATCAGATAACCGATAACATACAAAAGCGGTGCCTCTCCTCTGAGATAAATCCATGTACCGATTACAATCGTCATCCCCAATGCCAAATGTACAACCGAACCTGCCAATGTTACCGGTATCGCTTGATAAAGCTCCGCCTCTATATGAATTTTTTCAGATTCCTCCACTTTTTTTGACAAATCAAACTCGATTTCTCTTTCCTTCCCATAACTTTTTATTTCCTGCTGCAACTCAATTGCCTCTTGAAAAGCTTCGGAATTTTCACGAAGTTTTCGATAAAATTTTGTCGTTCCATACACCTGCATTTTCTTAGATACCAATAACAACGCAAAGCTCAAAACAATCGGCAAAAGTACACCTATTCCAAGTTTTAGATTTCCCGAAAGCATCATAATTCCGATAATGACAAAGTATATGCAAAACCCTATTGATTGAGGAATGGCATGACTCATAGCGTGTTCAATGTCGGAAACATCTTTCATAACCGCCTGTGATAAATCGGAAATATCATGCTTTGAAAAATAAGACAGCGGCAAATCCCTGAGAATATTGGCAATATCAATTCTCAAATTTGCGCTTTCCCGATAGGTTTCCGTATAGAGTGTATTGTAATTATAATGAATAACAGCATACATTCCCGCTGCTATTAAAACAATTCCCAATACATAAGAAAGCATCGGAAATACAAAAATTCCTTTCCATCCGCCTTCCAATTTTTCAATAACAAACATTACTTCATTGATGAAATACATCATAGCTATGACGGGAGCCATATATGCAAAATACATGAGGCATGAAGAAAAAGATGCTCGAACCAATCCTTTTGCTCCTTGTTCCGTCAGCGCATAAATATTTTTTATTTTAGCAATCATATATCCTCCAATCGTTCGCTTTCGCAAAAAGTTTCTGCAACTGTGCATATTTTCCGCCACTTGCCAAAAGCGAAACATCCGTTCCTCTTTCCACAACATTTCCACCATCAATTACCAAAATCTCATCTACATTTCTTATGGAACTCAAACGGTGTGCAATCATAATAACTGTCTTATTCTTCATTAAATTGGAAAATGCCTGTTGAATTTCATATTCGTTTTCGGGATCCGCCGCTGCTGATGCCTCATCCAAAATAACGATGTCCGCATCTTTTAAGATTGCTCTTGCAATGGCAATTCGTTGCATTTCTCCGCCGGATAAATGTACTCCCTTCGAACCGATTAACGTATTTTCCCTCTCCTTAAATTTATTCAGAATATCATCACATCTTGCCTCTTTCAACGCATCCATAACCTCTTCATACGTTGCGTTCTCTCTTCCTATCTTAACATTTTCAAATATCGTCTTTTTGAATAATTTTGCATTTTGAAACACAAATGCGACATGTTGCATTAAAGCTTCTTGAGAATATTGTGAAATATCCTTCCCACCTATTAAAATTTTTCCTTCTTCAATCTTATAGAAACCGGAAATTAATTTTGCAATGGTAGATTTTCCACCTCCAGACGAACCTACTAATGCATATGTCTTTCCCTCATTCAAATGGAAATTGACATCCTTCAACACATAATCCTCGTCATATTTGAATGACACATTTTGAAATTCAATATCACAATGTTCAAACTTCTCCTGTGTTCCATATGTCAAACCGTCTTTTTTCATTTCATCAAACAAATTCTCCAATTTGTCAACAACTTGCAAAGCTTGAAATTGATACATACCGACATACATTACCTTCATCAAACAACCAAACATCATTCCGGCAAAACATGAGAAAAATACTGTCTTAGCCAAAATGTAAGAAACCTCTTCTCCTCTGAGTACTGCCACTGAAAGACTCGGGATGAAAATAACGATCGCAAAAGTAATAAATATATTAAAAACAACCTGAAATGAAACATATG
Organism: Filifactor sp.; assembly: GCA_041848665.1. Classification (GTDB taxonomy): domain Bacteria; phylum Bacillota; class Clostridia; order Peptostreptococcales; family Filifactoraceae; genus Filifactor. The sequence continues at coordinate 4,938 of JBGZJG010000020.1, read as the reverse complement.
CCGTTCTGCAACTAATCGAATAATTAAGTGCATACTCGGAATAACTCATGATGGCATCATAAAATGCTTTAAAAGATTGCACCGTCCCTCTGAAAATTTTTACTACCTGCATACCTCTTACATATTCTACCGTTTCTGCATTCAGCTTTTCCAGCGATGCCATGTAATTTTTCATAAAATCACGGTTTCCTACCATTCCGGCAATCATCACACCTCCAATCACCGTAATCGCAAGAAGTAAAAATCCCAGCTTCACATCTACGAAGAACATGATAATCATCATCAATATCGGTGTAAAAATCGCTCCTATGGTATCCGGAATTAAATGCGCTACAATCATATGTGTTTCAGCGGCATTATCGTCAATAATCTTACGAATTTTTCCCGACGGATTGTTGTCAAAAAAAGCAAATGATGCCTTCATCAAATGCGAAATGCCTTGCTTGCGAAGATTACTCTCAAGGCGAAATCCCAACAAATGGGATGCCCAAAGTGCCAAAAAATACACCACTCCTTGCGCAAGCATCAATACAATAATTACCGTCGCATAATGCTTACTATTTTCCGGATTTTTGTTGACAATCAACTCGTTCAAAAACTTCCAAAAAAACCAATACGGTGCCATCTGCAAAAATGTTGCCACAGCCGATAGAACAATTGAGCCGTATGCACAACCGATTTTTTCGGGAGTATACTTGAATAATCTTTTATAAGTATCCATATTTCCTCCTTTGTTCATAAAAACATAGCAAATTCTATATTTTCATTTGTTTTCTTATCTCCTGATGAACCAATTAACTGTTATCAAAGTATTATTTTATATTTGCAGTTTCTCCTATAACAGTCACTTCGATATCGCATGAGATATTACGATAATCTTACTTCGCATCCCTGTCCAAATATCTTCGTATTTTTCCCAAAATGCTTTGAGCCTTCTCCTCTTCATCTCAAATTTCGAAACTTATGCGGAGTAATTCCTTTTGCATTTCGAAAAGTCTGCGAAAACTTGCTCACATTTGTATACCCCACCATATTGGCTATTTCAGTAATACTCCTATCTGAAGTTTTAAGCAAGTTTCCTGCCACATCCACTCGATATTCAATCAAATAGCGTCGTATGGACGTACCATAGATATCTTTAAAAATATGTTTTAGATATGTAGATGAGATACAAAATTCTTTGGAAAGCTCCTCAATGGTATAATGCTTGGATAAATCCCGAGTGATTTTTTCCTCAACCGCTTTTACCGACTCAATCTGCATTTTTTGATAATAATTCAACTGTCTTAACTTTGATTGTTCTATGCTCTGTGCAGAAATCAAAGCTTCCAAAAATTTAACTCGATAGAGTGAAAGATTAAAAAAATCATCAAATCGAAAACAATCAAAAATTTTTTTAATCGAGTCGTGATCTCGTATATAGTATGGTTCGTTTCCTTTATATTTTTGATACAAAAAATCAATATCAACATCAAAGGTTTGAAACAATTTTTTCATTTCCTCTGACAAGTGAAATACATCTATCGTAAATGTCAAACATCTAAGCTCCCTGCTTGGAAATCGAAACTCTCTGACATGAAGAGGCATCGTATCAATCATAAAAGAGTTTTTTGCCAAATAGGTATATTTTCCGTTTTCCAAAAACCACTCGATTCTTCCGCTTAAACAATAGGAAAAATTTAAATTCTTCATATACACATCTTTATCCGCTACATATTTCTCAACATTCTTGTAGTCCGACAAAATCAAAAATACACCCGGAAACAATTCCGCAACATAGGTATCCAACCCTTCTTGACTTCCGGAAAATTTCAGAAATCCGAATTTTGTTTCCACATAATGCATTGTTTTTACTTCCATAATGTCTATAATTGTTTGTATATCCATGCCACACACCTCATGATAATTATTATCATATATGTATTATACTCCATATTGTTATGATACGCTACTCTTAAAAAATTTTTTTAGCCCAATTAGACAATCATTTTGAAGGAATGTAATTTCTTTTTTTAATACAAACTCCTTTCCATATACAAACATATATGTAACCATATAATACTCTCCTCAAACGATAACTTAGTTAAAAACAGAACTTACTAAAAAACAAAAATGGCTAAACCCAACAAACGAAATGTTAAAGTTTAACCATTTTAATTTTTTTCAAAAACTTACACCTTTGTATTACTACGAATAAAATACACTACTATCTTTTATGGTTCTTTCTTATCCATATGATAGTATGTCCAAACGGACACTTCGGATAAAGTAGGATGCGGCACCATGGTTTCTCTCACGGTAGAAAGTTTGCTCGGTTCCAAATTTCTTTGTAATTTCTTCATACGCAAATCCTTTGTGACCGCACTTCCGATTTCTTCATTTATCGGATGTATGGTTTGTAATCCTGCATTCATTAAGTTCAAATAAGATTGTATCAGAACGGAAGCTTGCGGTCCTACAATATGCATACCAAGCATCTTTCCTGTTTTTGCATCTGTAATCAATTTGGCATAAGCATCCAATTCGTCTTTCTGCTCAAATCCAAGTCCATAGCCCTTTGCCGTTTCATAGTAATGATTGATTCCTATCGAAAGTTCATATCCCCGTTGCTCAGCCTCTTTTTCGGTCAAACCGATATGGGCGACCTGCGGATAACAAAAGGTAACCGCAGGAACCAATTCATAGTTTGCCCATCGAAATTCCTCTGGTTGTTTGTCCATGAAGAGATTATGTGCAAGAATATCCGCTTCATAATTTGCTTTATGTCGAAATTGCTGTTTTCCGTTAATATCTCCAAGTGCCCATACGCCTTCTACCGACGTTTCCAAAAATTCATTTGTTAAAATCCATCCTCTTTTGTCCATTTGAATACTCGTATTTTCCAAATGCAACAAATCACTATTCGGCACAATTCCGGATGCTAAAAGAATTTCATCCGCAAAAACTTCTTTTACTTCCCCCGTAGTTCGTTCTTCCATCTTCAAAATTTTCTTACCATTTTCCATACGAACGGATAACGGCTCTTGATTTAAATGCACCTCTACACCGAATTTCTCCATATACTGTTTGATTACATGCGAAATACTCTCCTCTTCTTTCGGCAACAATCTTACATTATGCTGTACCAAAGTAACCTTCGTTCCAAAAGCGGAAAAAACATGAGCAAATTCGGTTCCAATTGGTCCCCCACCCATAATAATGATACTCTCATATGGTTTCCGAGGATACTTTTCTCCAAAAAAAGTCTCGCTTGTCAAATAGCCGGTTTCCTCCAAACCTTCTATCTTTTGTACCTTTGTTCTTCCCCCTGCATTGATAAAAATTTTATCCGCCGTAATCGGTTCGGATTTTCCTCCGGTATTGAGAGCAACCTGTATGACTTTGTCTTCCAAAAAATATGCCGTACCTTCATAAACCTCCAAATTTTCTTCCTTCAAATAAAAATTTTTTAAATCGTTGCTTTCATCAATTTTATTCCAAACTCTTTCTGATAAGACATTCCAATCAACCTCCGATTTTGAAGTTTTAATCCCGATTTTTTTTGCTTCGTCTATTTCTCTTATCATATCGGCAGCGCTTACCATAACCTTAGTGGGTATACATCCTCTGGTAAGACAGGTTCCCCCGAATTTTCCTTTTTCAATCTGTGCACACTTCAAGCCCTTTTTCATTGCCTCTTCTATAATAATATTTCCCGCACCCGTTCCAATTACAATTACATCATATGTTTTCATTTGTTCTCCTCTCCTGCTTATTTCGCATATATAAAATAAATCCTCCGCTAATTCCAAAAAGCAACATTTTTTTCATTTGTATTAAACTCCGCTCTCTATTTCCACCTCTTTCTAAATCAATCCTAAATTTTTTCTAAATATTACAGTTGTATCCTGTGCAAGGCACCTTCAGGCTCTCTTCTACAATTTCAAAATTTTCCATAATTTTACCGACATGATAATCGTATACCTCTCTTCTTCCTTCCGAAAGAAAATCTTCTCCCTCTTTCTTTCGGCTTTCGTCCGTATTCCAAACAGACTGTTTCGGATTTAATTCATCTACAATTTTCAAATGTGTATAAACTTCTTCCAAGGCTTTTATAAGTTTTGAAAAATCTTCTTCACTTGCAAAATAAATCGCCGATTTTTTCATTGACCACTTTGTATCATTACGATACATGCGATACAATTCCTTCAGTTTCATAAGTCGAGTAAGCAGACCTTCGGTATCAATCGGTTGCCCTTCTCGAACTCTGTCTGCAAATTTTATCTTCTCATCCTTTACCATCTCCAAAACAGAGCGCAAAAATTTTTCCTCGTGATTTGGCGGCAAAACAAATATGTTCACCAAAAATGCAATAATAATCCCGATAATCGTATCAAAAATCCGAACAATGGAATAATACACTTCACCCTCCGCTTTAGGCAAAAGACAAATCGAAGTAAGCACAATCAACGAAATTTGGATTGCCTTATTCCACTTAAAGCGATTTAAGATATAAATGTTTGCCATCGCCAACATTCCGATAAATAAACTGTTCAAAAACTGATACTGTGACGACAGATACTCTGTATACAAAATTCCACCGAAACCGCCCAATGCCGTACCTAAAATCCTACCTATTCCGCTTTGATAAGTTTCATCAATACTGCTTTGCATAGCAATAAACGTTGCAATTACCGCAAAAAACGGATACGTCAAATGAAATATCTCCGCAACAAAAAGTGTAATTACAATTGCAATTCCTGTTTTTATCGTTCTCATTCCAAGCATAGCCAATTCTCCTCTATTTTTTCTATCTGAATTTTTAATTACAGATTATAGTATTTTTTCTATTTCTTCTATTACCCATCTCACCATTTCATTAACCGCAAATTCAAGCCAAATCATTTTTATCGTATTTCTCTTATACAATCCATATGAATGAGCGGTCATTTCCTTTGT
>JBGZJG010000019.1:0-3535 GCA_041848665.1 Filifactor sp. | reverse complement strand
TGCAAAATTGCAATATAATGGAAATAGAATGTTTGGTAGATTTTGAATTATAGAGAGGATTTTCTTTTTTGTGGAATTTTTATTTTAATTCTTATAAAATTTGAGAAAGGAAGTATGGAAAAATGAAGAGATTTTGGAAAAAAACAACTGCTATTATATTGGCATCTGTTACGGGATTATTTATGCTTGGAGGTTGCGGAAATAGTACACAGGGAAATGAGAATGCATCGTCAGACGGAAATGATGAATTGTTGACAGTGTATACAAGTTTTTATCCGATGTATGATTTTGCACAAAAAATTGCAGGGGATAAAATTAATTTGGTAAATCTTGTTCCTGCAGGAACAGAGCCTCATGATTGGGAACCAAGCACAGGAGATATTGCAAATTTAGAAAAGGCGGATATGCTTATTTACAATGGAGCAGGTATGGAGCACTGGGTGGAGGATGTAACAGAGTCTTTATCCAACAAAGATTTGATATTGGTAGAGGCATCTCATGGAATTGAATTATTGGAAGGACATCATCATGATGATTGTTGTGAAGAAGAACATGCTCATGAAGGGGAAGAGGCACATAAGCATGAGGGCGAAGAAGCACATGAACATGAGGGTGAAGAAGTGCATGAGCATGAAGGGGAAGAACATGAACATGATCATGGGGCATTTGATCCGCACATTTGGACAAGTATTAAGAATGCAAAAAAAGAAATGGAGAATATCAAAAATGCTTTGGTAATAGCAGATCCTAAGAATGCACAATACTACGAAGAGAATTATGCTGCATATAGTGAAAAATTTGACGAATTGGACAAAAAATTTGAAACAGCTATTGCTCCTCTCCCGAATAAAAATATTGTTGTTGCACATGAAGCATTCGGATATTTGTGTAAAGATTACGGTTTGACACAAATGGGAATTGAAGGATTATCTCCGGATTCTGAGCCAAATCCGACCAGAATGGCGGAAATTGTAGAATTTGTGAAAGCAAATAAGATAACGACCATTTTCTTTGAGGAGTTGGTAAGTCCTAAGGTTGCAGAGGCGGTTGCAAGTGAAACAGGAGCAACAACAGATGTACTAAATCCATTAGAAGGTTTAACTGAGGAACAAGTGAAAAATGGGGAAGACTATCTTTCCATTATGGATAAAAATTTATCTGCTATTGTACAAGCATTGCAATAATTAAAATCTTATTTCAAGAAGAAATTGAAAAATTTTCATTTTATGTATACAATAGGGTTGTAACAGGTTATTGAGAAACGAAAAACTATTTAAGAAAATAGATATTTGTGAATTGAAAAAAGATAAATAACCGTTTGTAAAATTGTGCTACTTTTTGAGAGAAAAAGGGTGTATTTTAAGTGAAGGAAATCATATCGCTAAATGACGTTACCTTTGGTTATGAGAAGGAAACTGTATTGGAACATTTAAATATGACGATTAGGGAAGGTGATTTTGTCGGCATCATGGGAGTTAACGGTGCCGGCAAGAGCACTTTGATTAAACTTATTCTTGGGCAATTAGAGCCTTGGAATGGGGAAGTCTATTTGTATGGAAAACAAGCGGCTCGTCAGAATTTACGAAGTCAAATAGGATATGTACCGCAAAAATCAAGCGGACAAAGTGCAGGTTTTCCGGCAACAGCAGAAGAAATTGTCATGTTGAATTTATATTCTGAAATCGGTTTTTTGAAATTTCCTCAAAAAAAACATCGGAAAATGGTTTGTGATGCTCTTAAAATGGTTGAGATGGAAGAGTATAAGCAACGGCTCATTTATAAGATGTCAGGCGGGCAACAACAGAGGGTTATGATTGCAAAAGCACTTGTCAATAACCCGAAGGTATTGTTGTTTGACGAACCGACAACCGGAGTTGACAATAAATCCACACATCAACTTATGCATTTGTTGCAGCATTTGAATAAATGTCATGGAATTACGGTAGTTATTATCAGTCATGATGTATCTATTTTAAAAAGCACTGCTACAAGATTATTTCGTTTGGAAAATAAAAAAGTGGAAGAACAGATAGGAGAATGAGAATAATGGAAATGCTTCAGTATGCTTTTATGCAAAAAGCTTTTATCGTTGGAATTCTGCTGTCTGTCATTATACCATGTATAGGAATTATCGTCATTTTAAGACGGCTGTCGATGATTGGAGATGCATTATCGCATACTTCTCTGGCGGGAGTGGCAGGTGGTCTGATTATGGGAATCAATCCTGTTGTCGGTGCTATTTTTACTGCTGTTTTTGCAGCTTTTGGAATTGAATTGATACGCAAAAAGTTTCCGAAGTATGCGGAGATGTCTATTGCGATTATCATGTCGGCGGGAGTTGGATTGGCAGGAATTTTATCCGGATATGTCAAAAATGCGGCTAATTTCAACAGTTTTTTGTTTGGAAGTATTGTATCAATAAGTGATTTTGAACTATACTTTGTTGTGGTAGTGAGTGTAGTGGTATTTTTTTCATTTCTTGCATTATATAAGGAAATGTTGCATATTGCATTTGATGAAGAAAGTGCTGTGCTTGTCGGAATTCCGGTGCGATTTGTTACCTTTCTTTTCACCATGTTGACCGGTCTTACCGTCTCTCTTGCTGCACGAACGGTTGGAGCATTGATTGTTTCTTCCATGATGGTTATTCCGGGAGCATGTGCCATGGAATTATCTAAGAGTTATAAACAAACGGTTATTTATTCCATTTTGTTTGCGATATTTTTTAATGTAACCGGGTTAACCTTGGCATACTATGCAAACACCAGGCCGGGTGGAACGATTGTTTTGTGCGGCGTAGTTACGTTGTTACTGTTATTTTTAGGAAAAAAATTATTCGATAGAAAATCTTAAAGGCATATATACAATATTAAACCAATAAGGAAATTCCCCTTTTATCATAATGACATGCCCCAAAAAGTCAGACCGAAAAATCCAACTTCTTGATGTCACCTCAAAACGATATAAGGGAATTTTTTTATTGTTGAAGCTGTGCAAAAAAGTGAAAGAAATTCAAACAGAAAGTGCCTAAAACAAAATAACATAGTGGTTTATGGCTTATTATGAAGGTGAAAAACAAAAAATGTAGTATTTATTCCGTTTTTCACTTTCATTTATTTGAATATCTTTCGTTTTCAAATATGTCATAGATGTTAAATTATTTTTATTGTTGGGCGTGATAAAAAACATGATTTTCTTGCTTGAGATTTGTGTCAGACACAAAATCTCCTGTTCCATATAGGCGTTGCATTGGTCAGTGATATGATCTTGCAACTCTTTTTTTATTTTAGGATGTATTTTTCCGGCGAATTTAGTCGCATACGATGCTTAGATATTTTTCTGTTTTTTCATTCGGTTGCATAGTCATGTTCGCCATTCATAATATGATTAACAGCCCTGCTATCATCAAATCATTCTGTTTCTCTCCTTTTTAGAAATAAACTCCCTTTTTTGTAAGATTGTAATATTTGCGAATACGAGAAAAGTCTGCATGTTCTTCAAAGGTATGTATTTAAAATTTAACATGAAAACTTTT
>JBGZJG010000018.1:0-2985 GCA_041848665.1 Filifactor sp. | reverse complement strand
ATTTTTTACATTATTCCATCTATCTTCATTTAATTTTATATAATTGTTCATTTTATAATCTCCTCGTAATTTTATATTATTTCGATTTAAGTTGAATGTGTTGCCATTACATTTTTCTCACCTCTACAAATTCTAATTTTATCTATCCCTACAAACCGAAATTATCTAACAGACTAATTTGTTATATCTGTAATGAGCATCCCATATACATAACTATCAGTCCATTCCCCTTTGTTCCAGTAATCCTTGATAAAATGAGCCTCTCTCCTCATACCAATATTACTGCACAATTTAGCAGAAGATATGTTTCGAGCATCCAAATTCGCTTGTATTCTATGAACATTATATTTTTCAAACAACTCTTTCACTACTTCTTTTACAGCTTCTTTTGCATAACCTTTTCCAAAAAAGTTCAGATTAAAAACGAATCCTATTTCAACTGTTTGTTTCATGCCGATGTACCAGATTGATATATCGCCGATTACTTTTCCATTTAGTAACACCGCTAAATTCAATTGGGATTTCTCTTCCAGTTTATTGTTATTCAATTTTTTTTGAAACTCTTCACTTTTATTTTCATATTCCCAAGCATCCTCTAATAGATACTTGCAAACATCTTTGTTTGAGTAAATTTCGTATGTGTCCTCAATATCATCGGGTAAAAATGGACGAATATCCAAGCGATCCGTTTTTAAGTGCATATTGGTCTCCTTTACAAATCTAAATTTAAACATTGTAGATTATTCTCATTTTCATACTACATCTGAAATGCTGTTATCCAAAAACATATTCCGGTTATAATCGAAAGCGGAGTCATAACATATTTTTCTTTCCTACTTTTTGAAATCATGTTCATAATAGTGTTCAAAGATAGGTAAGCGGCAAAGAAGAAACAAATATTTTTAGTAGTCTTAAAAGACAACCACAAGGAAATAAAACCTCCGGCTTGCAAAACAATTATCATTGCAAAAATTTGGATAGCCACTGAAATGACTGCCGCAACTCTAAATTTCTTAGGTAAGATTTTATGTTGTCCACCCATTGTAAATTCGCCCAAAGGCAAACCACACGCAACAAGAACTGTCATCGTCGCTATAACTCCAAATAATACTGCACCTAATATAGGAAACATAAATCAATAATTCTCCCTTCGCAAAATACAAAAATTTTCAGTTACAAATTCTAATTTGTCAATTTCTCGTCCATTCTATTATATCACTTTTCCCATATTTTGTCATTTAATCAAGCTGAATATTCATTCTTGTAACCACTGTATTCTTTTTTAATTTAGCTTTTTCTCTTGTGGCAAGATACTTCTGAATATCAAAGGAATTTCTCTTGTCGTAGTCCTCTAAGAGCTTATAATTTTTATGCTTTGTAATGTCGAATTTATCCGACAAAAAAGGTCTGACACCACGAAGCTGAAAGATACATTTGCCACCATCCATCACCGTGATCTCGTCTTGGCTCATCAGCTCTTTCCCGGTTTTTTGGTAATTCAGTCCAAAACTATTTTGATTGCTCCTTGTTTCCGAGGTGTTATAAAGGTCAATGGTTTCTTTTCCAAGTGTTTCCGAAAGCTCTTTTAGTGTTGTTTTTTCTTTCCCTCCTAAAAACAAGGTACTATCACAGTTACCAACAATGGTATCTGCATGATCCTTGTAAATTGCCTTTAATTGAGATTGTGCCTGTAATATAATGCTCGCCGAAATCTCTCGGCTTCGGATTGTGGCAATCAACTTCTCAAACTTTGGAATCAAACCGATGTTGGCAAACTCATCGAGAAGAAACCTCACATGAATCGGAAGCCGACCGCCATACTCGTCATCCGCCTTATCACATAAAAGGTTAAAGAGTTGCGAGTACATAATCGAAGCAACAAAGTTAAAGGTATCATCAGTATCCGAAATAATGACGAATAGAGCAGTCTTTTTTTCTCCAAGGGTGTCAAGCTCCAGTTCATCTTCACTCATCAACTCTCTAAGTTCGCCAATGTCAAAGGGAGCAAGCCTTGCACCACAAGAAATCAATATGCTCTTGGCAGTTTTCCCGGCGGCCAATTTGTACTTTTTATATTGCTTCACGGCAAAATGTGCCGGTTCTCGTTTTTCCAATGCTTCAAAGAGCCTGTCGATCGGATTCATATAGGTTTCATCGTCTTCCCTGACCTCGGAAGCATCAATCATATCAAGAAGTGTCTTAAAATTCTTTTCTTCCTGTGGAGCTTCATAGAAGATATAACCTATCAATGCCGTATAATAGAGCTTTTCGGCTTTCACCCAAAAATCTTCCCCCGACTTTTCTCCCTCTCCTTTGGTATTGGCGATTATCGTCTGCACCAGCTTCAAAATATCCTTTTCGCTTTTGACATAGGCGAATGGATTGTATTTCATCGACTTCTTGAAGTTGATGGTATTAAGGATTTTGATCTCATACCCATTTTCCTGAAGCATCTTACCGCACTCCAAGACGATCGTTCCCTTCGGATCAGTTACGCAATATGACGAGTGCATTTGCATTAAGTTCGGTTTTACATAAAACCTCGTCTTACCGGAGCCTGAACCACCGACAACAAGAACATTTTTATTTCTTGCGTGTTTTGGATTCTTCGGTCGTCCGTTCATCGTGAGTCTTTCTGTCTGTGTCAGGAGAATGTTGTTCTCCATCTTTTCATCGATATACGGCTCTATATCTTTAGAATTGCCCCAGAGAGCGTTTTGTCAAGTACCTTTTTTGATTTATTGACGCTTTTATTTTGAAAAAATAAATAAGAAAAAACAGCAAACCTTTGTGATTTACTGTTTCTAAAATTGTTCTATTCAATTAGACAAACTGGAAGTTGTCTAATGGTCCTTCCTACAGATTAAAAGATCAGCTTCAGCTAATGACTGATGATGATTAAAAAGACAAAATAAAAATGTAGGAAAACCTACATTCTTATTTTGTCCAAAACCTGCATTTTTATATTGACTTTTGCAGCGCAGT
>JBGZJG010000017.1:0-17651 GCA_041848665.1 Filifactor sp. | reverse complement strand
CTTTTCATAAATCAAAAACGACCCTTACAGCGGAAGGTTTTCCATCTGCAATGAGCCGTTTTGTATTGTTGATTGCACTTATTGAAACTTCATGTCAAATTTTGCCTAAATTCTTATACAGTCTGTTTTCCTACTTTCACACTTAAAAAAGCACGATAGATTAACAAGGATGCAACGGCATTTAAGGCAGTTGCGGGGAGAACCGCTGCAACGAACAAGGTCATAAACGGTGCCGGTAACCCTGCAATCAATGCCGCAAAGGTTAAGAACAACGTTCCTGAAATCAATGTTCCGACAATGCTTAGAAAAATTAATTTTAGATTCGTCATATTATTTTTAAATACATATCGAACCATTGCATAAACGATAATGGAGGTTGTAATTTTATCCAATACATTCGGAATTTGCCCACCCGGAAATCCGGTTGTCATAGCACTCATCAATCCCGCAACCACACCTGCGGACAATGCATTTGCACTTCCTTTATTAATTACGATTGCCAAAAACATACAGCTAAGCAAAAAATCAGGCTTGATACCTCCGAATACCGGTGGTGTAATCGTGTGTAATACCAAACCTACTGCCAATAATAAAGCGGTTATAATCATATCTCTTGTTTTCATTTTTTTCTCTCCTTTTTTCACTTGATTTCATACCTTCATTTGATTTTTTCATCCAAATACTTTTACCGTTGTTCCAATTCGTCCTTCTTTTCAAACGATAATGCCAATGGGTTGTTTCCTGCTCTGTTCACAACATGATGATAACCTCCTTTCTTATAAGACTTTGCTCATTAAAAACTTTATTCTTTCTTTCCAGCTTTTTTATCGGATTTTCGTATCATACGAATAAGCACTGAACGATAGATATAGTGAAGTAATTATGTGCAACTACAAATAATTTGGCATAGAATATGGTGAAACGCATTGCACATAAAAATTGGATACCTATCTGAATGGAACAACTTATTCATATAAAACCTAAAAAAACTTTTGAAAGCAACAATAAAAAAACCATTTGCTCTTTTGTAAAAAATACAAAAGGAGCAAATGGTTACATTCACGGTGCCATCCTTCTTAGGTAATGATACATCACTACCCGTCTTAATTCAGATACATTCATATCCTACCCCTGTAACGCGAGGAACACGTTTCGACTACTAAGATTTCCGTTCGCCGTTACTCTCATAGGTCCATTCGTTTTATAAGTGATGCCGATTTCCACCAAACATCGACTCTCTATCATGCACTTTCAAAATTACTACTCCTACTCACAGAGTTTTTATTAAATTAAGGGTATTATACCAATTTATTTTTCGTTTGTCAATTTCTATATACAAAATTTTTATATTTATCGACAATTCGTACTTTTTTCCAAACTATTTACAATTTGGTCCATCATTTTTTTCAGGCTGCGCCCCATCAAAGCATACTGTTCATCCGGAAGATGCGCCAAAGATACTTTTACAATCCAATTATCTTCCTTTACACCTTCTTCATTAAGCAAAATAAAGGATGTCCGAGCGGCAAGGTTATAAATGATGTCCTCAAGATGATAATTCTCCTGTATCTTTCGTGCCAACTGTTCTCCATAAATATCCCGCATCCACTGCCGCAAATCCAAAAAAGCATAGTACTGTGTTTGCGTCTTTACATTCTTCTCTCTCAATCCAAGGCTCTTAAAAAGTAATTTTTTTCGTCTCATACAAATATTGAGTACATCTTTGCGGTATTGATCCTGTTCATCCATCAAGGCCTTCATAGCAAACAATGCCATCTGTACCTGTTGTGGAGTGGATAAGCCTGCCGTATATTTCATGGCAACAAGCCGACTGTCCAAAATTAAGCGCTCCATAAAAGTAAGTGTTTCCGGTGTTCTTGAAACATTAGCGTACCGAGCGTCAATTTGAGCTTTCTCTTGTTTTGGCAAACGCTCTATCAACTTATCAATGACATTATCTTTTGCCAATGATATGGTTCCCAATCGCCATCCGGGTGCTCCGAAAAATTTGGAAAAAGAATACAGTCCAATCGTATTTTTCGAACACTGCGAAGAAAAAGAAACATGCCCTTCCAAAAACGGTGCATAAACTTCATCTGATATGACAATTAAATTCGGATTTTTTTCTTCAATAATTGTTTTTAATCGAATCGTTGTGGTTTCATCAAAATATACCATGGGGTGGTTGCTCGGATAAATCATAAACAAAGCTTTAATTTCCGTATCTTCCAATTTTTTCAAACTTTCTTCCGAAAGTGCAGCATGATTTTTTTGATGCTGTTCATCATAAATTTGGATAAATTCAAACTCCATATCTGGAAATACCGGCATTTTCAAATGCGCTCCATAAATCGAAGTCATTACGGCAATCTTATCTTTCTTCTTTAAGATACCGTTGCTCAACAAAGAATGGAAGATATAGCCAATGCCCATCGTGGCGCCCTCAATCGCAAAAATATCCAATTCATTTTTACTTCCCAATCCAAGTTTTGCATTGAGATACGCTTTAATTAATTGCTCTATATGACTTCCAAGATGTCCATCCTGCGGATAATTATCCGCCATAATTCCGCCGGTTAATTCAAACAGCCACTCATCTTTATCAAATCCGAACACTTCTTCTCCATAGCAGAGCATATTCATAACAAAGTGAAGACCCTTGTCTTGAGGATGTTCATCAAAATATCGGATAAATCTGTCATACAAATGATTTCGTACAATAGTTCCACCCAAATTTGAAGTCAGTGCAGTTCTCTTCGACTCTTCCAATGCGAACTTACCCAACGAAAAAAATGCCTCTCTGCTATCATTTTCTGTCCAATTCGGATTGCCTTTTCCGGTATTTAAATAGACCGATGCGCTTCGGTTTGCATTTTCTTTGGCAAACTCAATCAGCTTATTCTTATATTCTATAAAATCCATTTCTTCATATGCTTTTTCAATAGGAAGTTGGGATTGTCTGCATTTAGTTGTATTCATTCGTTTCCTCTTTTCAAATTTTTTAAATGCAAAAGCTTTCTTTACAAACCATCTTCTCTATTTTTCACAATGAACACTTCAATCAATACAAAATGTTTTTTCATAAAAACAGATGAGAGTTGGTATTGTTTGTATACCCATACAATCCTGTTTTACGCAAAAAAATACACCAAAGCAATCTTCGATGTATTTTTTGTTATTTTTTAACACATTACAAATAGTCTCTTTTTGTGATAATCCCTATGCAGATTTTTCTTAAATCATTTCGTTTTTTATCTTTCTGTCACTCTAAAACTCTGCGGTTCCTACTGTTCTTGGGAACGGGATAACGTCACGAATATTACTCATACCTGTCAAATACATAATCATTCTCTCAAATCCCAAACCGTATCCGGCATGTTTTACTCCACCGTACTTACGAAGTTCCATATACCACCAATAATCTTCTTCCTTCAATCCAATGGACTTCATTCGATCAGAAAGCACTTCCAAGCGTTCTTCTCTTTGAGAACCGCCGATAATCTCTCCAATTCCCGGCACCAAAAGGTCGGCTGCGGCAACGGTTTTGTTATCCTCATTGATTCTCATATAAAAAGCTTTAATATCCTTTGGATAATCTGTTACAAACAACGGCTTCTTAAAAACTTCTTCCGTCAAATAACGTTCATGCTCCGTTTGCAAATCCAATCCCCATTCCACAGGATAATCAAATTTTTTGTCCGCTTTTTGAAGAAGTTCAACCGCTTCGGTATATGTGATACGTTTAAAGTCGGATGTTGCAACATGATTCAAGCGTTCCAAAAGACCTTTATCAATAAAAGAGTTGAAGAACTGCATTTCTTCCGGTGCATGCTCAATAACATAATTGATAATATATTTAATCATTTCTTCCGCCAAATCCATATAATCATTTAAATCCGCAAAGGAGATTTCCGGCTCTATCATCCAAAATTCCGCCGCATGACGAGCGGTGTTTGAGTTTTCAGAACGAAACGTCGGTCCGAAGGTATAGATATTCTTGTATGCCAAAGCATAACATTCCCCTTCCAACTGACCGCTTACTGTAAGATTGGTCGATTTTTTGAAAAAATCTTGGCTGTAATCTACTTGTCCTTGATCTGTTCTGGGTACTTCATTTAAATCCAATGTAGTTACATGAAACATCTCTCCCGCACCTTCCGCATCGGAACCGGTAATAATCGGAGTGTGTACATAAACAAAGTCTCTTTCTTGGAAAAACTTGTGAATGGCATATGCAGCCAAAGAGCGTACACGAAATACCGCCGCATAGGTATTTCCTCTCGGTCTCAAGTGTGCGATTGTTCTCAAATATTCAAATGTATGACGTTTCTTCTGCAAAGGAAATTCGGAAGAAGATTCCGCCTCCACTACAATTTCACCGGCTTTAATTTCAAACGGCTGTTTTGCATCCGGTGTTGCAACAAGCACTCCCTTTACCGAAATAGCCGTTGCAATAGCAAGCTTACTCACTTCTTTAAAATTGTGCATGGTATCCTCATACACTACCTGCAAATTCTTAAAAAAAGTTCCGTCATTTAATTCGATAAAACCGAAATTTTTGGAACCTCGATTGGTTCTAATCCACCCTTGCACTTGTAATTCTTTTCCTACATACTCTTCCTGAGTACGAAACAATTTTCTGATGTCTACCGCTTTCATCGGCAATCTCCTCCCATCTCATTTTTCCGAATAATAAAAAAAACTCCCTCCCAAATAAAAATTGGGACGAAGTATCTCGCTATGCCACCCGACAAAGTTTTCCTTAACGCAGAAAGTCACGTTCCGACATACTCGTTTTTCTATCGGAAAACTCCGAGGTGTTCTTCACAAAAAGCTTCATATCGAACTCACACCGTCTTCGATTCGCTGGTACTACCCCTTTTTGCTACTCTCCTCATCAACGTCTTTACTATTTACCTATCTTATCATCTTTTCTGGCAATCTTCAAGATTATTTTTCGCCTTTCTTTTTAAGAATAATTTGCAACAGTAATCAAATTTATTATACTCTAACATTTTATTAGAACAAGTGTACAAGAAAAAACATTCGTCCGAATTTCATAGCCGTCACAGTATACTTGGTTTATATAAATCCCTCTCCCTATTTTCCCGTAACCGGATGAACCTTTTTCTTTTTGGTCTTATGATTTTTATGATAAATGAAAGTTATAACTGCAGATGGCAACATAACCAAAATATACATGCCCGATTTAACATCCAAAAAGAACATGGCTCCCTGCAAAATAAAATTTAAAACCCAAATGAAGGTCAAATTTTCATTGCTCTTGATAAAATGTTTACTGTCTATACTGCTGACACGCATATAATCACATGTCATCGGCTTGTCGGTAAGCAAACTCGCTGACCAAATCAGTGCCAAATATACACTGGCAAGTACCCCGCCAAAATAATCGACCCATACATCCGAAAAATACGATATCATTATCATCCCCAGAAAAAATATCGGGGTCATTTTATCCATCATTGTCGCTTTGTGAACAGTAGCACGCCACACATAACCAACGACACTCAACAAAAATGGAAAAAATAGACTTACATAAAATCCATTTTGATTTCTTAACAAAAAAATAATCCAAGGTACAAAAGAAAGAAATAACCAACCAAGTTGTGCCTTTACAGGTTTTCCGATTGTCGCCGTAATTTCTTCATAAAGATTTTCTTTTTCTTCCTCCATATTTTCGGCAACAACAAAATCATTCTGCAAAAGCGTTACCGCTTGTTCTTTTCCATACATTTGCTCCTGTTTCTGCTCGTTGGCTTGCTCTCTCAAGACATCTCCGCATTGTTCTTTTTCCGTCAATTTCATATGTTCTTCTACCCCAACACCCTTGCATAATTCATAGTTCTTTTCCTCTTTGCAGCCTTCTTTGCTACTAAAGCATTCATCCGCTACATATTCCTCTTGAACTTGTTTGGGTTGTTCTTCTTCATCAGAGGAACCTTTATCGAAAGAAGTCGGAACCTCTCTTTTTTTGAAAACAGATTGCAAACAAACGATATCCTCCGCTTGCTCCACTTCTTCTATAATCTGCTCATAGGAATACGTCTTTGCATCTTCCCTACAAAAGTTTCCCGATATAATCTTGTCAATTTCTTCCTTTGACAAAATAAGTTGATGAACTTCTCCGGCCTTTGCCATGGAAGTTCTCCCCGTAAAAGATATCATATTATGAAAATTTGTTCCTTCTTGCAAAAGAAAAAGTATCTTCTTATCCACGTCTTTCCCACCCTTACGATTATTCTTTCTATCTCTGTTTCTATTTTCTTCCGGACTTTTTATTTTTCGGAACAAATACCTCACATTCTAACTAACTACAATACCATAGTTGTAAACCTGTCTATTTCTTCAAAAATCTAATTTTTATGTCCGTTTTGATACAAAATGCCTTCCAAATTATCGTATTCGCTCACTGTAATTTCTTCTTTATTCAAAATCTTCATTACTGTTTCCAAAATAATTCCACCGGCAACGATAATATCCGCTCGTTTCGGCTGTAATCCGTTTATCATCATACGTTCCTCTAAAGTTTTTGAGGCCAGAAGCTTCACTTTTTCTTCTATCTCACAAAGCATAAGCTTACTGTTGTGTACCCTTTCCGTATCATATACCTCAAGATTTTGTATCATTGCGGAAAATGTAGTGATAGTACCTCCAATGCCAATTAATTCAACAAACGGATAGGATTTTAATGTTGCAATTACCAAGCTCATTTTCTCTAACACATACTCTTGAATAGATTTTATTTCCTCCGCAGAAGGTTTGTCTTTCGTTATGAATTTCTCAGTCATTCGCAATGCTCCAACGTCAATACTTTCGGAAAACAAAATCCCTTCTTCATATGACCCCAAAATAAATTCCGTAGAACCTCCACCAATATCAAGCAGCAAGACATATCCTGATTTTTTCAACCCTGTTACGGCACCATAAAAACCGAGCATAGCCTCTTCCCCGCCTTCAATAATCCTTACATTGACTCCGGTTTGTTCTCTTGCCTTGTCCAAAAATTCCTGACGATTTTTGGAGTCTCTAAGTGCAGATGTTCCAATCACTTCAATATGCTCTACCTTTTCTTTTTTCGCCATTGTCACAAAACGATGAAGCACTCTCAAATTTCTTTCCATAGTGTCCGCATCAATATATCCGTTTTGATCAACGCCACGACCTAATCGAGTAATGTCCACATATTTTTTTCGATTTTCGAGATATTCACTTTTCTCTGCAATTAACAATCTCATGGAATTTGTTCCGATGTCAATCGAAGCTACTTTTCCCATGTCAGTTCTTCCTTTCCAAATCAATATAAACTCTTTCGTTCGGCTTAACCATCTTAAGTTGTTCACGTGCTTGTTTTTCCATATATTCCGGTGTCTTGGAATTTTCAATTTCCTGCCTTAATCCTTCAATTTCCTTATTTTTTTCATCAATTTGTCCTTGAAGTTGATTTTTTTGCATCTCCAAGCGTTTCAAGGTCATCCCCTGTTCAACGTACTGCACAGCCATATAACCGATTACCAGAATAAAAAAAACAACCAATGCTATGATGATATAGTCTGCCGTTTCTTTCTTATTTTCTTTTACGGAGCGTTCCTTCGTTTGGCTTGTGTCATACATTTTTGCCAAACTGATAACCTTTTGTTCTTTCAATTCTTTTTCTTGTCCATTTTCTTTTCTATTCATAACTTTGTTCCTTATTCCGAGATAATTTCATACAATTGTGCCGCCTCTTCTTTACGACTGGTATCCTTCAACTGAAGAACACGTACTTTCATGGTTTTTTCTCCAAAAGTAATTGCTAAAATATCTCCTTCTTTCAGTTTTGTAGACGGTTTTGCCTCTTTACCGTTTACATGAACAATTCCGCCATTGGTAGCATCTTTCGCAACCGTTCTTCTCTTAATAATACGGGATACCTTCAAAAACTTATCTAAACGCATATTTTCTCCTCTTAATGATATTCCTGTTTCTAAATGAAACGATTATGGTATATTTTTCAGTTCAACAATCTTACAAAAATAACATCTCTTTTTTTCTCCCATGTATCGTCAAAACAGCGAACCGTTAATCCGACTTCCTCCAACTGATAGTTTATGCTTAGACTATTGCTCTCATTATATCATAAATTTTTCCATACAAAAAGAACTACGACAAAAATGCGCAGTTCTTCTTTTCGATAAGTATTTTTATAAAATTACTTATTTTTTACCTTTTTTAGGTTTTACAGCATTAACTTTTTCTTTCAATCCTTTTCCGGCTTTAAATACAGGAGCTTTAGAAGCAGGTATCTTAATGACTTCTTTCGGGTTTTTCGGGTTTCTTCCTTCTCTTGCTGCTCTTTCTCTTGTTTCAAAAGAACCAAAACCTACCAATTGAACTTTTTCTCCGGCAACCAAAGATTCTTCCACACAGCTCATGAATGCATTCAATGCTGCTTCCATATCTTTTTTGGTTAAGTTGCACTTTTCCGCCATTTTCGTAACTAATTCTGCTTTATTCACAATGTTACCTCCTTAAAAGTTAAAAAATAATATAAGGTCTTTTTTTACTCTCCGTCCCTTAAACAGAGTCAAAAAACAAGTTTTACCGAAACATATCACAAGCTATGGCAATGTTATTTTTTTGCAAGCGGAATGTATATAACTGTAAGATGACGTAACAAGAACTCGCATAACCAAAGCCACTATTGATATTTACAAGGTTTAGAATATAATTACCTGTTTTTCTTAATTTTATCAAAAAATACGATATAGTCAAGTGTTTATCAATATTTTTCTTCTTTTTCTTGCATTTTTATTTTATTCCAAAGTTCCAACGCTTCTTCGTCACTGTGAATTTCCACGTCTCCAAAAACATGTGGATGTCTTCTGATAAGCTTATTACATATGCCTTCCGTAACATCTCTCATATCAAAAAATTCCTCTTCTTTTCCAATTTGTGCCTGCATAAAAATGATTAATAAAACATCACCCAATTCTTCTATCAAATTGTCAATATCCAAATTATCCACAGCCTGATTTACTTCTTGCGTTTCTTCGGTAAGGCATTTTTTTAAACTTTCATGGGTTTGTTTTCTATCCCATCTGCACCCGTTTTCTCCTCGAAGATGCTCAACGATTTTTTGCAAATCGGAAAAATCTTGAAATTTTTTCTTTTCTTGTGCGGGAATGAACAGGCTGGTTAAATGATTGAATTTCCATTTTATTTGATCCAACTCATAGAGGTAAACTTCTCTTTTCTTTTCTTGCTTAGGTATCATCGCCGCCTCTACAATACTCACTTTCGTTTCATCATCATAAACTTCCAACAATTTCAACTTCACTTCCGAGGCAATCCAAGAGTCATATATTTGTGTCAAAATGGTATGTTTGCACACATCAATTTTTCTCTCGTCAAAATCGACGGCATTGAGCAAACAAAAACCTTCCGAAGGATCCATGTGTAGGACATGATACATGGCATCGACAAAACTCATAGAACTGACTATTTTCGGAACGATTTGTTTTTCCCGCAAGGCACTTTCAATCATACTGACGGTTTTTTCCGCAACGTAGGGATGTCCCGGCACGCAATAAACAATATCTTCCTTCTGCGCCTGCTCCACTATAACCTTACAAATCCCTTGATACACTTCTTCAAAACTTTGTGATTTTTCGTAGTATTCATCCAAAAAAATAAATGTAATTCCATCTTTTTCCAACTCTTGAATCAGCGGATGCTCTTTTGTTCGACAATATATTTTCTTTCCGGATTTTAATTCTTTATATGCCCCAAGGCTCAATGTTTCCATACTTCCCGGTCCTAAACCGATAATTGTAAGTCCCATTTTTTCCTCTCCTATTTAATACTGTTAAACTTTATACTGCAACTATGCGCTACCGTTTTGGGGTCTGATATGACAAATGAACTAAAATTTCAATCTTCCTCATTTCTCCACCCAATCCATTTGCAAAAGCGTTAAAAGAACCCCTTCATCCGAATATACTTCATGATAAGTGGAATTATTTTCCTTACGTGTTTTAACAATCACCTTGCCTTCCGGAGATTTTTCTTTTTTGTATAAAATACAAAGAGATTTCGGGCGATAGGTTTCCAAGAAATTTTTCACTCTATGCAAACTTTCAACCGCCCATTCCACGTATCTGACATTATTAACATGGCAGTTTGCATCCACATCATAAAATCGCACCGAAAAACTTTGTTCAAAAGAAAATTGTCTGTTTTCGCTTTGACGTAATGTCTCACTCGGCATTTTTGCAATAAATTTCTGTTCAATCTCATCAATACCTTCTCTTGCACCAAAACATTGAAGAATTTCGTCCGGTATTTTGACAATTCTCCTCTTTTCCAAATCGACAACAACCCATTTGGAAAAAGCTCGCCCTATCATTTTTTGTTCGCTGTCATAAATTGCAAAGTAGCGGACAAAATACATTCCTCTTTTTTGAACGACAAAGGTTTCTATACTTATTTTGTTTGCATACAGATTTGTTTCAAGCATCTGTACATTCCATTCATACAAAATCCATGCCAATCCTTTTCGGTTGAGATACATCGGATCAAAGCCCACATATGCGGTATGTTTGGTAGACACAGTCCCCAAAATCTCCAAAAGCTGTGGAAATTTGAGATGATACGTTCGATCCACATCTCGAAAATCTACAAGATACTCTTCTTTATACGTCTGCAAAATAATCTTCCTCTCCTCCACATTGTAAAATCAAACAAAATCTCTAAAACAAAATGCTCTTTCTCATCTTTTTTTGAACGTATGAACCATCATAAAAGTTTCAATTTATGAAGAAACAAATTACTCCGGTCTGTCTACTAAAAAAGATTTGACAATCCCCGCCGCCTCCCTGATATAGCAAGGTATGAGAATACTTGGCGGGGTCTTTGCCGGATAACCGTAAGGCTCTATGCCAAAACGATTTGCCAACATTTTCGCCCTAAAAATATGAAAGCGATTGGTAACAATCAAAACGTTCAGTTTTTTCTTACTTTCTTGAAAGATTAATTCCGATGCATTTTTCAAATTCTCAAAAGTATTAGTCGACGTATATTCGGCAAGTATCCTCTCTTTTTCCACTCCCTTTGCGAGAAAATAGCGTTTCATCGCCTCTGCCTCAGCTATTTTTTCATCTTCGCCTTGTCCTCCCGTAACCACAACTTTGCTGTTCTTATGTGTGCCCAAATATTCCCATGCTTTATCCAAACGATTTTGCAATGCCGGCGAAGGAAGTTCTCCATACAATCTCGCTCCCAAAACAATTACATAATCCGCTTCCACATTTTCTTCCTTAAATCCATGATACATAATGATACATTCTATGAAAACAAAGAACAGGAACCCTATCAAAATAAAATTTTTTATTTGTTTTTTCATCCTGCCTCCTTATCCTCTCTCCTATCTGATTTCTTTTACAGGATGCCGTTGTCATAAAATATGTCTAAACTTTCGTTTTATCGCAATTGTCAAAAAACACTTCTTAACATCCTATTTTTCTATCTAATGTATTCCTATTGTAATATCTTCATTATACTTGAATTTTTTATTCCTGAAAAGTATATTCCTGTTCAAAAATATCGGTTTTTATTTTATGGATATTCGGTTATAATTAAGATAGAAACGAAAGTTTTTTATCCTATCAATATGCATTATTTTATTTTCAGTATCAGGAGGAAGATATTATGTCAATTGAAAAGGCACGTGCTTATCTCAAACAATTCAACTTAGATAATCGTATTTGTGAACACGAACAATCAAGTGCCACAGTCAAACTGGCAGCACTTGCAGTCGGAGTGGAACCTGCACGCATCGCAAAGACGCTCTCCTTCTTATCCAAAGACAACAATGCTTTCTTACTCGTAACCGCAGGAGATACAAAAATAGATAACAAAAAGTTCAAATCAACTTTCGGTGTAAAAGCAAAGATGCTGTCTCCCGAACAAGTATTAGAGCTTGTCGGACATGAAATCGGAGGCGTATGCCCTTTCGGTACCCCCGAAACCCTTTCGGTATATACGGACATCTCCATGCAACGCTTTGAAACAATCTTTCCTGCTGCAGGAAGTAGCAACAGTTCTATCGAAATGACCTGTGATGAGTTGTATCGCTATGGAAGATCTCTTCAATGGGTAGATGTATGTAAAGATTGGCAAAATTCACAAGGTTAGACTTCATTTCCTTGACGAATAACGGAACCGGATTGTTGATAAAGGAGCAGTCATGAATGAATTATGGATTGTCAGTGCTTGCCTACTGGGAAAAAACTGCAAATATAACGGAAAAAATAACTTCTCTCAAGAAGTTGTTGATTTTTTATCGGACAAAACTTATATCGCCGTTTGCCCGGAAGTTGCCGGCGGTCTGTCTATTCCTCGCACTCCGTGTGAAAAAAGAGGGAATTTCATCCTTGATAAAAATGGAATGGACAGAACAAAAGAATTTTATCAGGGCGCAATGCGTTCAAAGATACAAAATGCCACACATGCTATCTTAAAAGCCAAAAGTCCTTCCTGCGGGAAAGGAAAAATCTACGATGGAACCTTCTCA
Source organism: Filifactor sp. (assembly GCA_041848665.1). Classification (GTDB taxonomy): domain Bacteria; phylum Bacillota; class Clostridia; order Peptostreptococcales; family Filifactoraceae; genus Filifactor. The sequence continues at coordinate 5,080 of JBGZJG010000017.1, read as the reverse complement.
GGAACTCTTACGGAAGGAAATGGTGTTTTCGCAGAATTATGTATCAAGTCCGGCATTACCGTTTTTACGGAAGAAGAAATTTCTTTACAAACGAAAAGGGAAGTTCCCATAAAAAAAGAATAACATTATTCTTCCCCAAAGAAAAAATTTCGTTTCCAAAACAATAATACACAAAAAATAATTCTTGAATATCTCTCATTTTCTTTTTAAAATAAGAAAAGTCCGCTCATGCAGACTTCTATCCAAAAAGCAGCTCATTAAAATATCTTCAACCATTCCTCATATTGATTTTATTCTACTATCTGTATGTTGGAAACAATACGATTGACAATAATTGGATTTATCTAACGTTTCATCCGAGAATTTTGTCGCTGTATCTTTTTTGAGAAAATACTACGATTTATGTGCAAAATTAAATTTTCCAAATTGTCAAAAACAATATACTGTTTTTATTTTTTCGATATATGTTTTAGTTTTTTGAACATTTTTATTTTTCACACAATTGTAAAATACTATGTAAAGGAGCAATAACACTCATGATTGAATTTTTGAAAGTTCTTATCTTAGGAATTGTGGAAGGGGTAACGGAATTTCTCCCTATCAGCAGCACCGGACACTTGATTTTGGTACATCAATTCTTCCATTTATCGCCGGAGGATTTTTCCAATGCGTTTGATGTCATCATTCAGCTTGGTGCAATCTTCTCCGTTGTTGTTCTATATTTTAAAAAACTCAATCCTTTCGACCCTACAAAAAACTCAAAACAACGACAACGCACCGTTATGCTTTGGACAAAGGTTGTTGTTGCGGTCATTCCTGCAACTATTTTGGGTTTATTGTTTGATGATATTATAGACAAATACTTATTTCATCCCATTCCGGTTGCAATCATGTTGATTTTTTGGGGAATTGGCATTATCCTGCTTGAAAAAAGAGAACCCTCTTCTTTTCGATACGAAAACGTACAACAAATCACTTACAAAACTGCTTTTCTTATCGGATTATTTCAATGTCTTGCTATGATTCCCGGAACTTCACGCTCTGCCGCAACCATTATCGGAGCAATGCTTTTGGGAACTTCTCGAACCACCGCTGCTGAATTTTCATTCTTTTTGGCAATTCCAACCATGCTTGGCGCTACGCTGTTAAAAATATTAAAGGTAGGGTTACATTTTAGCGTATTCCAATGGGCATTGATTTTGTTCGGAAGTATAATTTCATTTGTCGTTGCGTTGCTTGTTATCAGAAAACTGATGGATTATATCAAAAAACATGATTTTACCTTCTTCGGTTACTACCGTATCGCACTTGGAATAATCGTTTTGCTCTCTGCTATGATCTTTCGATAACCAAGCAACGTGCAGTATATAAAATTAAATTTATTCATCAAACAAGTCCTTCAATGCTTGTTTGCAGTTTGAAAATGAAATGAAGTACGGACTGGTTGCTATGGTAATCAGTTCCGCTTTTTTTATAAGTCTTTTTACAAATTCAATTCTGCGTTGATATGGAATATAATTCATATCTTCCGAGAAAAAATCCAAGTCCAAATCCAATACAAATTTCTTCAAATCTACATTTGATACTGTTTCCATCTGATACGTGGAGTCAACACAATAGTAATTTTGAAATATCTTTTGTTCCAATAACGGCGGAATGAAATTCCCAACATTAAGCAAAAAATTAGTGTATATCCATGCCAAATATTCTTCTTGTTCACACGGTTCACTCGGGAGATACATCTCTTGCTTTTCTAAAATAACTGTTTTTTTCTTTCCTTTTATTTGATAAGCACCTTCTTGCATAACTCTTGCAATCTCCAAAAATAAGTCTTGATATGACTCTTGCTTGACTATCCTTGCCTTCTGTTTAAAGCCTTCTTTCATCATATTTTTGGTCTCCATTTGCTTTTTCTCCTGCCGTTGCTGTATTTTTCCTTCAAAAACAATCTTTTTCTCTTCGATGAAAGTTTCCCCTTCTATCCGTTGTTGTCTATGCAAACTCTCTCCTGTTTTCTTAAAATTGATATATTCGTTTTTTCCCCAATTAATTTGCTCAAAAAATAAACTTTTAAATTCATCAAAAGACAACGGCGGTATTCTGCTATCCTTATGTTGATCCACATGAACCAGAGAGTCCCACTTGTTTCCCATTAGATACGTCGAATAGATAAAGTAAAAACTATGATTGTGATTATCAAAGAGATAACTTCGCTTGTCTTTATCCCAGATGATATTTTTTATTCCTTCACAAGATAAGTCGCAATTTTTTGTCTCATCATATTCACAAAATGCAATTTCCTCTCCTTCTTCCATCGAAAAAATACTTCCATTTATTTTATTTGCAACTGCTATTTTTTTATTTTTTCTCATCTCATAAGAGAATGCATTGTTTCCGACTTTCTTTGCAATCACAAACTTTCTTTCGTATCCGCTCAATTTTTTTCTCCCTTTTTTCTCATTTGAATTGACTTTCATAATAAGTTCCGTTATACTTATTGCATCATGCTTATAAGAACATAGTTTTATTTTTGCCCTATCAAAAAATGTATTCCTTTCAAATACATTGTGTATGGAAATTGAAATAAAACGCATCTTATTTTCTTATAAAATCATTTTTATTAAAACTTACAAGCTATATGAATAGCAAAAATATATCACGAAGTTTTTCTTACTACAAGAAAAACTTATGAAAGGGAGTAGCACCTTTTACATTATGTAAGAGAAATACGATCAACATACTGGGCTTTTTGCCCTGGTCGTATTGAATTTGATGAAAATTTGCGAGACTTTCGATATGAACCTTCATGCCGAAAGCTCGCTTTTTTATTTTGATAATCATTATATTTAAAAAATGAAACAGTATAAAAGCAGGCATGACAGTATCGTAATTTATTTTTGGGAAATAAATTAGGACAGTATTACACGAATTTTAGGGGGAAATTACAATGAAAGAACTTTTAGCGGCACTTTCACTTATCTTTGTTGCGGAAATGGGAGACAAAACACAACTCTTAGCGTTGGCATTTGCTACACAATACAGTATTGTGCAGGTTTTAAGCGGTGTATTTTTAGGTGCATTTTTCAATCATGGAATTGCTATTGTTTCTGCAAATATCATCTCAAAATTTGCATCTATGAACTATCTGCAAATTGTTTCGTGCATAGCATTCCTTGTATTCGGTCTGTTTTCACTAAAACCCGAAAAGGATGATAGGGATGAAAAACAAAATAAAATTTTATCTCGTCATATGCATGTGATTTTAGCCATTGCATCCTCCTTCTTTCTCGGAGAACTTGGCGATAAAACACAGCTTACTGCAATGACACTTGGTTTACAATCGTCCAAGCCGTTTATGACTCTTTTAGGAAGTAGTCTCGGCATGGTGGCTGTAAGCTGTTTTGGAATTGTTGCCGGAAGACTTTTGAATACAAAAATTCCCGAAACAACATTACGCACCGTTTCCGGAATGGTATTTCTTTTCTTTGGAATTTCTTCTCTTTGGAATTTAAAACAAAATAAAATTCTTTCTTTTCCTTCTTTCGGAAGTATCCTGTTTATGGTATGTGTTTTTGCCGTTATCTTTCTTTATCAAACATTTCAAAGAACAACTTTTTCCAAAGAAACAATATCCACAGTTACCGATTTTCATATGAAATCGGTAACCTTCACAGAAAGCCATTCAAACATTCCAAATGACACAACCTGTCTCTTATCGGAATGTTTCAGCAAACATATAAAGTATACAGATCGTGTCATAACTCCCTTAGATTTCACAAACAATCGCTTTTCTCGTAGAAACCGTTCTAATCTTGAACATTCACAATCCATTCTCTAATTCATACTAATAAATTATAACAAAGGAGACACCAAAGTGTCTCCTCAAATAATTACTTTTTAACCATTCTATTTTTTCTCTTTCTTCACAAAGTTAATCAAATATCCATACCCTTCTTCTTCCATCTTATTAAGCGGAATAAATCGAAGAGACGCACTGTTAATACAATATCGAAGTCCTCCTGTTTCTTTTGGTCCATCCTCAAACACATGGCCTAAATGAGCATTTCCCGTTCTACTCCTTACCTCAGTTCTATCCATTCCATGGCTCTCGTCTTTTTGATAAGCTACCACATCCTTTTCAATCGGTTTGGAAAACGACGGCCAACCGCAACCTGATTGAAATTTATCAGCGGATGCAAACAACGGCTCTCCCGTGGTAATGTCTACATAAATTCCAACTTCCTCGCTATCCCAATATTCATTGGTAAATGGTCTTTCCGTATCATTTAGCTGTGTCACTCTATATTGAATATCCGTCAAATCTTTTTTTAATTTTTCGTCTGAAATTTTAGGATATTTTGCAGAGTCCACCACAGGCTCTGTTGCACGGTGAAGGTCAATATGACAATATCCATTCGGATTTTTTTGTAAATAATCCTGATGATATTCTTCCGCCTTTGTAAATTGCTGCAAAGGTAATGCCTCTACTGCAATCTTATCTTTGTACTTCTTTTGTTCTTCTTTTAAAAAGCTTTCTATAATCGCCTTATCCTCTTCATTTTCATAGTAAATTCCTGTGCGATACTGTATTCCTTTATCATTTCCCTGCTGATTAATACTTATCGGATCAATAATTCTAAAATAATAAAGCAATACTTCTCTCAAAGTAATAATATCGGGAGCATAAGACACTTCAACCGTTTCTGCATGTCCACTATTTCCATACACCAAATCCTCATATTTCGGATTTTCCGTATTTCCATTTGCATAACCGCTCACTGCATCCGCAATTCCATCAATACGCTCCATATAAGCCTCTACACCCCAAAAACAACCGCCTGCCAAATAAATTTTTTTTAATTCCATTTTGGCATAATCATTCTTTTTCTCCGAAATTTCTTGTTTGAATACTTCCTGATTATTTTTCATTTCCGTTTCAGAAAGTTTTCCTTTTTTCTCTCCATACATTGTACTTCCTCCCAAATATCCCAATCCTATAATGATACCTACTACTATTAAAGTAAAAATAATTCTCTTCATTTATATTTTTCCTTTCCGTCATTATACCCAAAATCCATCT
>JBGZJG010000016.1:0-34363 GCA_041848665.1 Filifactor sp. | reverse complement strand
TCCTTCTCAAATAAAATTACTTATAATGAAAAGAAAACTTCCATACAACCGAAAATAAAAATATCCTTCCTAAAATAATAGGATCCACTTTAATGTAAAAAAGTATGAGATTGAATTTCCGTTTGTAATAACCCTTGTTTGATAACTTAATTATAATTTTTTAAATTCATTCACTTTTTCTTTTTTTATTTATTTCCATACCATATGTTATATCACACTACACACCTCATTTAAAGTCTTGACAAAATAAACCGAACTTTTTAATTAAGCCGGAACTTATCCTCATTTAAGAAAACTTACGTTATTGTATTGATTATGTTGAAAATTATTGACACTGGTAAAAAAAGTATTTCTCAAAGTATAACTATGTCTTCACAATTAAGACAAACACCTAAAAGCAATAAATTTCATATTGACAAATAGCTAAAATACCTGTATACTTAATGTGTTCCAAGCGACAGTGTTGTTATGTACCCATAGCTCAGCTGGATAGAGTGTTTGGCTACGAACCAAAAGGTCGGGGGTTCGAATCCCTCTGGGTACACCATTTCGGACTGCGATATATCGCAGTCCTTTTCTTTAGGAAGAGATGAATGCACATAGATAAAGAATTACACTTGTGTAAATTTTAGAAAAGCACAATAATTACGCATAAAATGACAACCTTTAATGTTCTAAAAACCGTTCATCCATATTGTTTGTCATAAATACAAACTCATCTGTCTGATATTTGGGCTCACATAATGGAGTATTGTATCCTATAATGAGAGGAAATTTTATTTTATGAAATATAAGAAAAAAATGGGTGTTATCGGCGGCATGGGACCTTTAGCAACAATGGATTTTGTAACAAAGGTCATTCGTTTTACGCAAGCCTCCCGTGATCAAGAGCACATTCCTATGATTATTGACAATCGAACGCAAATTCCCGATCGAACCGATTATATTCTGACGAAACAAAACAGTCCTTTAGATGAGCTTATCTCCTCCGCTCTGTTTTTGCAAAAATCCGGTGTTGATTTTTTGGTTATGCCTTGCAATACGGCACATTATTTTTATGACGAAATAAAGGCCGCCGTAAATTTACCGTTTTTGCATATCGTGGAAGAGACTGTATCGGAAGTTTTAAAACATAAAGATACTGTGCATAAAGCAGCACTTATTTCCACAACCGGAACATATTCCTGTGGCTTATATGAACATTTTTTTGAGCAGGAAGACGTGGAACTGCTTTTGCCGAATGAAGACGGAAAAGCTTTGATTATGGATATGCTCTATGCCATCAAATCCGGCCAACCGAAAAATCCTGAACCTCTTTTGAAATTGCTGCAAAATTTTGTCGATAAAGGAGCACAGCACTTTGTTTTAGGTTGTACGGAGGCGCCCCTTTTGTTTGAGAATTATCATATCAACTATCCGGTCTTTGATTCTTCTTCCATTTTAGCCAAAAGTGCAGTCACATTTGCCTCCGGAGAATAATACTACCTTACAAAAAAGAAACCACGTCGGTTTATCTTTTGTCTTTCTACAAGATAAACCGACGTGGTTTTTAATTTGCAAATTATCCGAATGCTTTCTCTTTTTATACTGCCCTCAAATAAGAATACCTCTTTTATTTTGAGCATGATATCCCCATTTCCCATTTATAGATAGATTTGATTTTTCAATCATTTACAATCATAAGACAATTTGATTTGAGAATAGTATTAATACTTTATTTTATATCGTCCATTCTTTTGCTTCACTCATGGTACGGAACATTCCGGCATACTGTCCATCCATTGCAATCAGTTCTTTATGTGAACCGTCCTCTATAATCTTGCCCTCATCAAACACAAGAATCCTATCTGCATCCATAATCGTATTTAATCTGTGTGCGATTACAAGAACTGTTTTTCCTTCAATAAGATTGCGAATAGACTCTTGAACCATATATTCATTATCTACATCCAATGAGGCGGTAGCTTCATCAAGCAGAATGATGGGCGCATTTTTCAAAAAAGCTCTGGCAATGGAAATTCTTTGTTTTTCTCCCCCCGAAAGTGTAGTTCCACCTTCATGAACCATTGTCTGATATCCATTCTCCAACTTTTCAACAAATTCATGACAATGTGCCGCCTTTGCCGCATTTAAAATTTGTTCCTCCGTTGCCTCGGGATTTCCTATTTTAATATTTTCATAAATCGTATCTTGTATCAAATACACATCTTGAAATACGATACTCATATTTTTCAGCAAATCATCAGGATATATCTTGCGAATATCATAGCCTCCAAGCGTAATACAGCCTTTGTTTACATCAAAAAATCTTGCAATTAAATTCATTACCGTGCTTTTTCCCGAACCGCTTTTTCCAACCAAAGCTGTCATCTTTCCGCTTTCTGCCCGAAAATTAATATCTCTTAAAACCTGCTTACCTTCCACATACGAAAAGCTGACATTTTCAAATGCAATATCGTAATTTTCAAAACGGTATTCTCCTTCTTCATAAGGAATTTCCGGTGTATCCAACACAGACAGCAACTTGTCAATAGATATGGTAAAGTAACGCGAAATAACAAATAGTGATGAAAATGCAAGTTCTACATTTGTAAATGCCAACGAGATAATAATAAACATCGTCAATTTTTGCAGGGTCATCATCCCATTAAAATAACGTTGCACTCCCATATACAAAATAATTGGAAATACCACCATACTAAGAACATTCATAGGAATAATATACGGTATTCCCGATAATTCTACATTAATAGACTCTCTTTTTACTCCATTGAGAGCCTCCTCCAATTTTTTGAACCGTTCTCCCGTCATATTGTAAGATTTAAATACCTCAATCCCTCTCGTATATTCCATGATACGAGAAAGCATTTTTGAACGAAGCAGTTTTGCTCTCTGTCCGACTTTCTTTACATTCTTGGAACAAAAATAACTGACCGGAAAAATGACAATCAATGTTCCTGCCTGTATCGTACCTAAATAAGAATCAAATGAAATCAAACAAATCGCCAAATAAATCATCAAAATAAAATTCTTTACCAAATCTGCAGTCTGATGCGTAATGAGCATTTCAAAATCATTTAAATCATTGGAGAGGATGTTTGTCAATTCTCCGACATTGTTTTTACTGAAATATCCCATATTCAATTTCTTAATATAATCGCCCATCTTAATTCTCAAATTGGCAATAATTCTTGCTCCACCTGCCTGTGCCAAGTAATAGCCCTTATTTAAGATAAAATACCGAACCGAAATCATCAAAATCATAGCGATTGTATAAAAAAATAATTTTTTGAGCATGACATTTTTATTTACCAAATCCAATAAAATAAAAAATATCATACTGTAAATAAATGCATGACAAATAGCATCCAACAACAATATTTTAATTGACTTCATGAAAACAGCATAATCGCTATCTCCGATTAAACGTCTTATATCTTTAAACATTTCGCACACCTCCCATTCCTATATTCCATAATCTGTAATACATTCCTTTCTTTTGCAACAATTGTTCATGATTTCCCTGCTCCGTAATTTTCCCTTCCTCAAGCACCACAATATTGTCCGAATTTTTTATCGTGTAGAGGCGATGTGCAATAATAATCGCTGTTTTCCCTTTAAGCAAGTTTCGTATGGATTCTTGAATAAGTTTTTCATTTTCAATATCTGAGTAAGATGTTACTTCGTCAAGCACGACAATTTTTGCATCCTTTAAAATAGCTCGTGCAATTGAAATTCTTTGTCTCTCTCCCCCTGAAAGCTTAATTCCCGACTCTTCTCCAAGTATCGTTTCATATCCGTTTTCCAAACTCATGATAAAATCATGAATTTGTGCCTTTCTGCAAGCTTGAATGACTTGCTCCTTACTTCTATCCAACCCCATTATAATATTTTTATATATCGTATCATTGAGCATAAAAGTATCTTGAAATACAAAAGTGGTATTTTCCATGAGTTCTTCTACCGACACATTCAAAATATCCGTCCCATCAATCGTTATTCTTCCTCGCTCAACGTCCCAAAATCTTCCAATTAACATACCGACAGTCGTTTTGCCGCTTCCTGAAGGACCAACCAAAGCCGTGGTTGTTCCACCCGGTATCGTTAAATTAAACTCTTTCAATACATCTTCCTTGTCATACGCAAAAGTGACATTTTCAAAATGAATTTCACCGGTATCAATCCTCATTTTTGTTTCTTTTTTATCGGTTTCTTGCTCCGGCATACTTAAAATCAGTCGAACGTTTTCCGCTCCTACAAGTAACATGGAAAGATTTCCTCCAAGAGACATTATTTTGAGAAATGAAGTCAAAAAAACTCCCGATAACAGCAAAAACATAACAAATCCGGAAAAATCAATTTTTCCCGATAAATAGAGTATCCCTCCAACCGGAATACAAATCAAAAGACCTCCCGAATCAATGATAGACAAACTGAATGAATATCGTGAAATTGTTTCATCGCAAATTTTTATCCACATCGTAAGATAATCATCTACTGTATTTTTGTAAATTTTAAAATTTCTTGCAGTCAAATTAAATGCCTTAAACACGTTCATTCCTTGGATATACTGCACAATTGTCGTATGCATCCTTTTAAGATACCCATTGTACAATTCCATCTTCTCTCCATATCGTTTGAACATATAGGCCTGTGCTCCAACTGCAATAAAAAATGGAATAAATAAAGCCAAAGCCAACTTCCAGTGAATGCTCATAAGATAAACGATAACAATAACAGGTACAGCAAGCGATTCCATCAAGTCCGGTATTTGATGTGCTATAAACAATTCCAATTTTTCAACATCTTCATCCACCGCTTTTTTGATTTGTCCTATGGAATGCTTACGAAAAAATCCCAAATGAATTTTTCCCAAACGTTGTACCGTATTTTTGCGAATTTCATACAAAATGGAAAATGCGGCAATATGCGACATCCCCAAACACAATATTTGAAAAACAACTGATAACACTGCTGCAATTATTGTATAGACAACAAACTTCAAAATCACTTCATTGCTTGGCTTCTCCGGTGTGAGCTCCACCAAAATATGATACATCAACAGATAAGGCGCTAACTTACACAAAGAGCCTGTTACACTGAACAAAGCTGAAAAAATGATTTTAAATCGATGTTTCCCCGAACGCTTTAAAATAAAACTTATGTTGCTTTCTTTTTTGCTTGTTTTTTTCAAGTCAATTCCTCCCTTTGTCATTTATTGTTTATACCTACCTCTTTTTTACATAACACAAATTTCTCAAAGGAAACAGTGCATCCCGTCTATCTTACCGAATACCGCTTCTTTCTCCTATTTTTCATAATCCTTTCTCTGATAAAATACTTGAATTTATCTTTTCCGTAATTTCTATATTTTCAAAAAAGGTATTTTTCATAGTAAATATGTTTTTTCACAAATATTCATGTTCCGGCATTATTGATAAAATTATTTACAACTCCCATACTCTTATTAAAAATCCACATAAGCTATTGAATTGATTTTTGTACCGAAACTTAATCAAACTATGAGTAACCTCTGCCACCTATGAACAATCCTTTCACCATATTTACGTGTCATTTGCATAATCTGATTAAAATGAAACCCATTGCCCTATTTGGTTTTCGTATCAATCCAATATCTTATTCCCATCAAAAATAGCCGGCATTGTCTACAAAAATTTTATTTCCAATATAAAGATTATAAATTTTTAAAACGAAAAAAAGAGGGTCTACCCCTACAATAAGTAATAGCCCCCTGTTTCTTCATTATATCAACAAAAACTTAATTATACAACTATAAATACAACGAAAAATTCAAATACTTTTTTCCATTCCATTTTCTACATCAATTTTTTCGTTTCACTGTCAACCGTTTTGTTTTTAATCAAAACATCTGCACCTTCTTTTGCCAAAACCAAAGCCATCACAAATAAAAATGCCGGTATTGCCACCATAAAAAGATTTCGGTTTTCCGCAACAAAGTTATTTTTCATAATGATAGCCAAGGCAGACAACGTGGAAACAAACATAAATACCATCGGAAATAAAAACATTTTGTAATTTCTGTTTTTATTTTTTAACCATACAGCCAAAGTAAGCAGTGCCAAAGATGCCATCAACTGATTTGCCGAACCGAAAATCGGCCAAACAATCGCATAGCCTTTCACTGCTAATGCAAAACTGAACATGACGGTAAATACGGTTGCAACATATTTATTCGCTAAGATATTTTGTGTCTCCTCTTTCGGATTTTCAAAATACTCTTGAAAAATCAAACGTGCCAAACGTGTAGCTGTATCAAGTGAAGTCAACGCAAATGCGGAAACTGCCAAAGAGACAAATGATTTCCCTGTTTCTTTTGGTATCCCGACATGTGACATAAATTCTCCTACACCCTCTGAAAACAAATGAATTGGTCCACCATTTAAAAGTAATGTGCTGAATTGCTCTCTTGTCAAATAAGCTGCGGTAATAATTGCAATAATTGCCAACACACTCTCCGTCAACATTCCGCCATATCCGATAAGCTTTGCGTGTCTTTCATTCGCAATTTGCTTGGAAGTCGTTCCCGAACCGACCAAAGCATGAAACCCCGAGATAGAACCGCACGCTACGGTAATAAACAAAATCGGAAAAAGCCACTGTGTTCCGGCTTCCGTTTCCATCACAAAACCTGTAAAAGCATCCATTCGTATCACCGGTCGATACACAGCAACCCCAATCACAGCTCCGGCAATCATCGCATATAATAAAAAAGAATTGAGATAATCACGAGGCTGCAACAAAATCCACACCGGAAGAATGGATGCCGCCAAAACATAAACTGCAATAATTGCAATCCATGTATTTTCTGAAAGAGAAAGCGGAAACTTGGTTCCCAAAAAAATACAACCTACAACTCCAAGAACTCCAAAAAAAGTTGCAATTCCCAAATGAACCCCTTGACGATACACAAAATAACTAAATCCCATCGCCAAAAACATCATCAAAACAGATGCCGTAGCAGCCTGTGGAATTCTATGAAATGTTTCTGCAACAATATTGGTAAATGCCGCCACAACCAAAACCAAAGTCAGCCATGCAAAAATACTGAATAAATTCTTTCCCGTTTTTCCCATATTTTCTTCAATGATAGAACCGATGGATTTGCCTTTATGCTTCATAGATGCAACCAAAGCACCATAGTCATGCACCCCACCGAAAAAAATTCCGCCGACAATAATCCATAGTACAACCGGCAACCAACCAAATATCGCCGCTTGAATAGGTCCCGTAATCGGTCCTGCTCCTGCAATAGAGGCAAAATGATGCCCCAATAAAATTTGAGGTTTCGTCGGAACATAATCAATTCCATCCATCATCGTATGTGCCGGAGTGGGAATTCTTTCGTCCACGCCCCATTGTTTTCCCAGCCAAGACCCATACGTCAAATATGCAATAATAAACAAAACGATACTCACTAAAATCAAAAGAAGTGAATTCATTTTCTTCCTCCCCAAACAAAAAATTTAGCTCTAACAAAAGAGGAACACATCTTTTCCCTTTCTTCCCCTTCTGTTATATACTACCTTACAATTTCTGATATTCACAAGTACAAGTGCGACATTAACCCATCCGTGAATTCCCCACAAAAAACTTTTGTAGTATTTATATCTCTCGATTTTTTTTAACAGACTGTCCGGCGGCATCTCTTCCACGAGCATTATCATATTGATAAGAGAAGACATATGACCGTCTTTTGCCTCAACATAGTCCCTTCCTGCCAAAATCGCCGTCTGTATCAACTTGTCAAAACCTTCTTGTGTTAAACGCTCAAAATGCTTTATGAACAAGTGTTGATTTATTTCCGCACTATGTATAACCGTCTTTTTAGTCCCAATGTAACGCTCATCTCTTTCATAAAAATGTGCATACAAATCAAAGTCCACATTATTGTAACAAATGTCTCTCGCAATATCGTAATAATACGAAAGTCTCTCTTCCAATCTCGTCAGATAATCTTCTCTCTCCAAAATTGCCTCCATGTATCCGAAAAATAATTGCACCACATTTCTTAATCCATACTGAACTTTTTATCAAACTGTATTAATTCATCTTCATTATACCTCTTTTCTACAAAAAAATCTCCAATTGCTTGGAGATTTTTTATAACATACAATATACATTTCATTACAACTTAAATCGTTTTAAAATTTCTTTTTTATCCAAATCGTGCATTGCTTCTACAAAACGAATGGTTCCTGTGCTGGAACGCATCACAACGGAGTGCGTCTTTACTCTTCTTCCCGAAAGGAAGGTAACTCCATGAAGCAAATCTCCATCGGTAATTCCCGTTGCAGCAAAGAAAATATCTTGTCCATGCACCAAATCATCCAAAGTAAGCAGCTTGGAAATATCTTTATCTTTAAATCCCATTTGATGACAACGCTCTATTTCCTCGGGACTCATGGGATGAAGTCGTCCTTGCATATCTCCTCCAAGCGTCTTTACCGCCGCCGCAGTAATAACTCCTTCCGGCGCTCCTCCTGCTCCAAGCAGAATATCTACCCCTGTATCCGGAAAACAAGTTGCAATCCCTGCCGCAACATCGCCTTCATTGAATATTTTGATACGCACACCCGTTTCTCTTGCTTCTTTGATAATGTCGGCATGTCTTTCTCTATCCAAAATAGTAAGTGTCAAATCAGACAACGGTTTGTTATTTGCAGCTGCAACTTTTTTCAAATTTTCGCTTACGGAAGCATTAAGGTCGATGACTCCCTTCGCCTTCGGTCCTACAATAATTTTGTCCATATAAGTATCGGGCGCCTTCAGCATTTTACCTCGTTCTGTCATTGCAATAACAGCAATCGCATTTGGTAATCCTTTGGCGATCAAATTGGTTCCGTCAATAGGATCTACCGCAATATCTACCATTGGACCGTAACCGCTGCCGACTTTTTCTCCTATGTACAGCATAGGCGCTTCATCCAACTCGCCTTCTCCAATGACAATTTCGCCTCTTACATCGACTCCTTCAAAACATACTCGCATTCCTTCCACAGCCGCACCATCCGCACCGTTTTTATCGCCTCTGCCCATATAATTAGCAGATGCTAAAGCTGCTGTTTCTGTTATCCGAACTAATTCCAAAGCTATATTTCTGTCCATAACAACCTCCATTTATTCTATACTATTTATATGTTTTCATTATATAGTATAGCAAATTAAAAGTCAAAGTTTTTTGGACGAGATTTCTTGAATGAAGCCTCTTTCTCCAAAACAACTTTGACTGTTCAAATGCGTTCTATTCTTACAATTTTTTCATTTTATTTCCGAATAATATTCTTTCAAAAATAAGTTAAAGTTGCTATATCGTTTGACGGAATTATTCTCCAACTTAATAAATTTCCAGCTCGAATGATAGTCTCCTTGAAAAGAAAATTCACTATTACACATAAAATGCAAGAACTTTTGTGCATCATCTGCATATTTTTCTTCAAATTTTTCGGCATATCTCGTTTTATCATCATCAGGAAGATTAATTCGGTCATGCAAGACGTGTTCCAAATTGCAAGAGAAATAAAAAACCCGATACGGAACATTTGTATAGACGGTATCCGTATGCAAAAGCACATTGAGCATTTCGGCTTTCTGCCTGTTCCTTTCTTCCACTTTTTCAATATTGCGGCAAAAAATCCCATCTTCTGTATAATGGAAATGTCGATATTTTTCATCGAAGAAAATATATTTTGATTTCAAAAAAGCCCCGTCCGTATCTACGATATGAATAACTTCTTTGTAATCGGAGGCCTCATATTTTCTCTGCCCGTTACTTTTTACAAGTGTTGTGAGTTTACTGCGAATATTTTTGCTGTTGGTTCGGTTTGAGGTGGTAATATCCCCTTTTACCACCTCGAACACAACTCGGTTTTCTCCTTCAAACAAATTTTGTAATGCCAATTCCAAGCTGGTTTTATCCGTAATGCCTTCTACAATAAATAATATGATTTTTTTTCTGCTCACTTTTTCTCACCGGCTTTTCTGAATGCTCGACTGATTTTTGCACTGTTGGTTGCATAATATACTTCTTCTTCCTGCCCGCCTAATACGATATCTCTGTAATACGTATCTCGTAAATTGTGGTTTTTCTTTATGTTCTTAAATCGAATATAGCGATTTTCCGGATTTACGGTTGTAAAAACCAAGTTATTCTTGTTCAAAATTTCAAGCGGTCTCAAATTATGTGAGGTGAAAATAAGTTGTCCTTTGGACTTTTCTTCGACAATTTGCAAAATCTCGCCCAACAAATACTCAAAAATTCCGGAATCCAATTCATCTATCAAGACTGTTATCGTTTTGCTGTTGTATAATGCAATGAGCATATGCAATATCGCAATAATTTTCTTGATGCCGTCCGATTCATATCTGACGGGAATTTTAATAGTTTGCCTACATGACATCAACTCAAAAGAAGTAATTTCTTCTCCGGTCTCCGACAATCTTTTTCCCATCTCCATAACCTCAACCGATAATCCCGGAATAATTTCTCTTAACACTTTGTTAGAGGCTTCCAAAACCTTTTTTATTTCATTCATTGCTTTTTCTGGCAACTCTGCCGGTTTATTCAAAGCAATGGGAATTTGCCCGAAGCTTCTGTCCTTCTTATCATTGAAGTTTTTAAAAGCAATCGGAAGAATAATATTTGCATCACTAAGCGCCATTCTTTTATTGTCAATTACAAAAAGACCGGTTGTCGCAAATAATTTCAAAATACCGAGAACTCCAAATTCTTCAGGCAACTCATCGGCTTTTTTTGTCAATAAACGAATAAAATGCTCGGAAAAAATAAAGCTTTTGTTTGCCTCATGTGCTATCTTCTTATCAACGAGCAAATCAATCTCTGTATCATATAGTTTTACAACGGTATCGTTTCTATATTTCGGCAATAATTCTCTCTTATCATACTTGTTAATCAAAAGTCCTGTCTCTCGGCTCCATTTTTCCTCTCCCCATTTACGCACTCTGTACTTAACAGTTTCTTCCGAAATATACGTTCGCTCCTCGCATTTGGAAATGGAGCACATATATTCTACCGAATAATCACTCCTTCCCTCCCCGCAATCAAGATAAAAATCGACCTTCAAATCCGCTGTATCTCTCCCTGCGGCAATATATTCACTGACATCCTCGGGAAGTGTCTCTCCCTTAAATAATCTTTTTATCAAACTGATTGCATTTATAATCGTAGTCTTGCCTGAACCGTTCTGCCCATAAATACCGGTAATACTTCCTTTTCCTTCTTCGATTTCCTTTTCATCGGAAAGCTGAATTTCGCCCTTCAATACATTTTTGTAATTCTTCAGACGAATTTTTACAATTTTTATCACAACCCCCTCAAAAACATTCATAGTATCTTCCTCTCCTTCCATCAAAAATACGCTTGTTTTTTTCCTAAAATTTCCATTGCATTTTAGCTCTGTATGGAACAAGGCATGAACATAATCAAAAAATGATTTTGCTATTTTTCACACTCTCTTTCTTTATTATTATAGTCTTGTATTCTCGGGAAAGCAATCTTTTTTATAAAATCGAAACAAAATGTGCCGTTTTCTAAAATATAATTCTATTCTTACACACTTCTTTTCCTTTCAAAATGTCCTAAAAAATTTTTTGACGAAAATATAATTCCTATTGTATTGCAAAAACACAACTGCAAAAAAATAGAGACAATCTCTTCTTTCTCATGTAAAATAGAATTAAACAACAACTCTGATGACATTTATTCCTACCCAATCTCTGACATTAGAGTTTTAAAACAAGTAAACTACAAAAAATGGAGGAAATTATGCATGCAGATACGATATTAATTCATTTGAATGAAATTTTTTGTCCTAATGATAACGGGAGAGCCCTTTGCGGCAAAGAAATGGCAGATGCAACGATCTTGAAAAACGGATATATTGCAATCAAAGACGGTTTGATTTATGCGGTCGGCGAAGGAGACGTTCCTCCCGATTTGATTGGGGAAGATACCGCCATTACGGATTTGAAAAATTGTATTGCAACACCGGGTCTGATTGATTCACATACGCACTTGGTACATGGCGGCAGCAGAGAAAATGAATTTTCCATGAAGCTTAACGGTGTATCCTATCTGGACATCCTAAAAGCCGGAGGAGGAATTTTAAGTACCGTAACCGCAACAAGAAACGCAAGCTTTGAGCAACTGGTTGAAAAAACACAAAAAACATTGGATAACATGCTCATTCACGGCGTTACCACCACCGAAGGGAAAAGTGGTTATGGTTTGGAGTGGGCAACAGAAAAAAAACAGATGGAAGTTGTGCGAACCTTAAACGAAAGCCATCCTATGGATATCATTTCAACCTTCATGGGGGCACATGCCATTCCTTCCGAATACAAAGATTGCCCCGAAAAATTTATCGACTTGTTAATCAACGAAATGATTCCAAACGTTGCCAAAGAAAATCTTGCCGAATTTTGTGATATTTTTTGTGAAGAAGGCGTATTCAGCATAGAACAATCCCGAAGAATTTTAACCGCCGCAAGACAAAACGGATTAAAGCTGAAAATTCATGCCGACGAAATTGAATCCATAGGCGGAGCGGAATTAGCAGGAGAATTATGTACACACAGTGCCGAACACTTAATGGCGGCATCCGATGAAGGAATTTCCTCTATGGCAAAATCGGGAGTTATTGCAAACTTACTTCCTGCAACAACCTTCAGCTTGATGAAAACAACTTATGCAAACGCTCGAAAAATGCTGGAACATAATTTGGCAATTGCTCTTTCCTCCGACTTCAACCCCGGTAGCTGTCCAACTGAAAACTTGCAGCTTGTCATGCAATTAGGTTGCCTTGCAATGAAATTGACACCGATTGAAGTATATAACGCCGTAACGATAAATGCGGCACATTGCTTAGCATTGGGAGATAAGATAGGCAGTTTTAAAATAGGAAAACAAGCCGACATCACTATATTTGATGCGCCAAACTTGGAATTTACTCTCTACCACTTCGGAACCAATCATGTAAAACAAGTATACAAAAAAGGAATTTTGGTTGCCGAAGACAGAAGAGTACTCTATCGTTAATATATAGAGTACTCTAAAACTCATTATTGTCGAGAGTGAAAGCGACATAGATATCCCAAAGAGCCTTGCAAACTATCGAAACGCATTTCTTTCACGCTTTTTTTATTTATAGCAGATTTATTTATGAAAGTGGAAAACAAAAAAAGATTTACGAAGTTTTTTGTTTTTCACTTTTACTTGTTTAACCGTCTTTCGTTTTCAGATACGACTTAAGTTATTTCTTATTATGTTCTTGCATTGCATATGGCAAGTGCCTCCACCATACATGTAGGCTCCGCTTTTTTAATTTCTTTTGCAACCATACTAAAAGTTGCCGCCGAAGTCACAATATCGTCCAAAAGAAGAATTCTCGCTTGTTCAAATATCTTAACATCTCTTACCTCAAAAGCATCTTCCAACAGCAACATCCTCTGCAAAGAGGTCTTCTTGGATAAAAACGGAGTCTTTTTCTTTCTGCTTACCATATCAAGTACAGGAATTTGATGCTTCTTGCTCAAAATTTCGGAAATCAGACGCATTTGGTTAAATCCTCTCTCTTTTTCTCTGCTCTTATGGATCGGTATATACATTATGTAATCATAGGTTCTTTTTGTTTGCTCCAATCGTTCCGATAAAAGCTGTGCAAAAAAATAGGCAAGATATGTTTTTTGCCCGTATTTATAGCGAAAAATTAATTTTTGCGCCAAGGTATTGTATGTTATGCAAGTGTCAATCCAATCAAAATGATATGTCTCATCCATGCAAAAACAATTCTTTTCTTCATGAACTTGTCTGCCGCAATGAGAACAGACAAGTTCTGTAAATTCCACCCTTCGATAACAGTCATGACAGAGAGAATATGGATTGGAAGAAGAAATACTGTCATTACAATAAATACAATTTAAATTTTCCGGAAACAAAAATCGTTCCGACAACCTGCTTATCTTCTGCACAATATCATCTCCTTCCTCTTTCCGCTATGATTTCTGTCTCCAAAATAAATGTGCTGAAAAATAAAACCATATACAAAAGAATAGCACTTCGCTCACATCTTGGAGATACAAAAAAACTTTTTATTCCTGTCCGATTTTTAAATTCGGCTTGGCGGAAAGTGACAAAGAACTGATTTTTCCGTCCAAAAAACGATAATAGCCTGCCGATGCAATCATCGCCGCATTATCCGTACACAGCGATAATGGCGGATAATATGCCTTCCACCCTCGATTGTCACATTCTTCCTTCATTCTCTCACGCAATCTTGTATTTGCAGAAACACCGCCGCTTAATACCAATGCATCATATCCTTTCTCTTCCACTGCCTTCAATGCTTTGTGAAGTAAAATATCCACAACGGTCTCTTGAAAAGAGCAAGCAATATCTTCGGGTACAATTCTTCGGTTTTTCATTTTACAGGAATTGATATAATTCAATACGGCCGATTTCAATCCGGAAAAACTGAAATCATAATTTTCTTCGTTATAAAACGCCTTCGGAAAATCAATGGAATAGTTCCCTTTCTTTGCCAGAGTGTCTACCTGCGGTCCTCCGGGATAACCTAAGCCGATAGCCCTTGCAACTTTGTCATAAGCCTCTCCTGCCGCATCATCACATGTCTTGCCTAAGATATGGAATTGATTATAATCCTTTACCTCAACAATATGCGTATGCCCGCCCGATACAATCAGTGAAATGAACGGTGGTTTCAAATTCGGAAAACTCAAATAGTTCGCCGCAATATGTCCTTCAATGTGATTGACCCCAACAAACGGTTTATTTAAAGCAAATGCCAATGCCTTAGCCGTAGAGAGACCGACCAATAAGGCTCCCGCCAAACCGGGACCATACGTTGCCGCAATTGCATCCACTTCACTTAATTTGTGTCCCCACTGCTCCATAGTTTCTTCCAAAACACGATTGATATCCACAACGTGATTTCGTGATGCAACTTCCGGTACAACTCCTCCAAATTTTTTATGAATTTCGATTTGCGTTGCAACTACGTTCGCCAATATCACACGTCCGTTTTGTATAATCGCCGCCGCCGTTTCATCGCAGCTACTCTCAATCCCCAATATCGTAATATCCTTCAATGTATTCCTCCATCTTGCCGAAACAAAAATTACACTCTTTCGTTCCTTTTATCCAAGCCCTTCTATTTTTTCCAAAAGATATTGCTCCTATGCCAAAAAGCAAATTCTTCATCTTATTTTTATACACAATGTAAAATAAGAATAACGTTCCTAAAAGAAACATAATCCTTTTTATTTGAATACAGTATTATTCAATGCTTTTTTTCATTAACAGCGCATCTTCCCCATTATCCCGATAATATCCTTTTCTTCGACCTACTTCCACAAAACCTGCTCCACAATACAATTTTTGCGCAGCCACATTCGATACTCGCACTTCCAAAAAGAAATCCTTAACTCCGTTTTGTTTTCCGATTTCAAGCAAGCGTGATACAATTTTTTTTCCGATTTGTCTTTCACGAAATTCCGGCAATACTGCAATATTATTGATATTCCCTTCATCTAAAACTTGTCGAAATCCCCCGTATCCAACCACTTGCCCTTCTACTAATGCAACTGCATAACAAGACGCATTTTGCCTGGTTTCCATATAAAGTGCTTCTTTTGTCCATGGAATAGCAAAGCAACGCTGCTCCAAATCATACAGTGCTTCCACATGCTTTTCTTCCATTTGCACGATTTCTTCCAAATTATTTTCTTTCACAGACAACCCCATTATCGTTCATCTATTTTATTTTTTCAAATCAACCTATCTTATCCATTGTACTATTCCATTTTATTTCGATACACTTCTCAATTTTCTGTCCAATCTATCCTGCTATCTTTTCATGATTTGTTCCAAATCGTTTCCATTCTCCGTCTTCAAAAAAACATCGTTATTGCCCTTTTGCCTGCCTTTCATCAAACTGTATCTCCGCCTGCGATTTTCTCAAGTACACCGGCTCAATATATGTTTCCTTTAAACGAATATCTTCTTCCGCCAATATACAAAGTGCCGATGCTCTCGGAAAATTCATATCAGGTGGTGCAAGCCGCACATGCTTTGGTATATCTTTCCAAAGCCTTACCGCATCTCCTACCAAGATGATTTTTTCATAGCAGGATACTTCCTTCTCCAACTGCTCCAAAGACCACACCTTCTCCTCGGAAAGACATTCCAACTCACCCTCTCCTTTCGCTTTGAAAAAGCAACCGTAAACATTTTCTCGTTGTGCATCCGTAGTGCTCAAAATCGCATAATTCGTATAGCGATATGCAAATGCCATTGCCTCTAAAGTGGAAATTCCCACAACCGGTTTTCCCCATGCCATTGAAAACGCATTTGCAACGCTTACTCCAATACGAATTCCCGTAAAAGAACCGGGCCCTACTGTACAGGCAATTCGATCTATTTTCGTAAAATCAAATCCAATTTTCTCCATCATCTGTTCAATATATGGCAAGAGCCTTTCACTGTGTGTCAAAGCATGATTTTGATTTAATTCATATTTCAAAACTCCATCTATCGTCAATGCAACGCTGAGCGATGCTGTCGAAGTATCAATTCCCAATATATTCATCTTTTATCCTTCCAACTCTTTCAAAAATTTTGCGAGTCGATCCATTCCTTCCATAATTTTTTCACGAGAAGTCGCATAAGAAATACGCACAAAATCATCTACCCCGAATGCAGCTCCGGGAACCAGCGCTACTTTTGCATGCTCCAATACCAAAGACGAAAAAGTAAGTGAATTGTCAATCAATACGTCTTGATACTTTTTACCTTTGACCTCTTTGATGTTGAGCATAATGTAGAAAGCTCCTTTCGGCTTCTTGCAGCTTACGAGTGGAAGTGCTTCAATCCTTTCAACAATCAAATCCCGTCTTGCTTGAAACTCCTCTTTCATCAAATGCACCACACTTTGTTCCCCGTTTAACGCCTCGATGGCTGCATATTGTGCCAAAGTGTTAGGATTGGATGTGGTATGACTTTGCATGCTTGAAATAATTTTTGCAATTTTCTTATCAGATGCAGTATAGCCAATTCTCCATCCTGTCATTGCATAAGCTTTGGACAATCCGTTGATAACTATGGTTCTCTCTTTAATTTCCTCTCCGAGGCTCGCAATACTGATATGCTCTCCTTCATAAATCAATTTCTCATAAATTTCATCCGAAATGACCAAAAAGTCTCTTTCTACCGCCAAATCCGCAATCCTCTGCAATTCTTCCTTGGTATAAACCGCACCGGTAGGATTACACGGTGTATTGAGCAAAATTGCTTTCGTCTTATCGGTCACATATTTTTTCAGTTTTTCTGCTGTTACCTTAAACTCTTCTGCTTCATCCGTTTCTACAATGACAGGTATTCCTCCGGACATTTTAACAAGTTCCGCATACGTTACCCAATACGGACTCGGTACGATGATTTCATCTCCCGGATTTGTCACCGCCTCCACAGCATTTCGGATAGCGTGCTTTGCTCCGTTGGAAATTACAATTTCACTGCTTTCATAAAGCAGTCCGTTATCTTTCAATAATTTTTTTGCAACCGCCTCACGAAGTTTCGGCAATCCTGCTGCATTCGTATATTGAATATGTCCATCTTCCAAATAAGCTTGTGCCACATCACAGATATTTTTCGGTGTCGGAAAATCCGGTTCTCCTGCGCTAAAACTGATTACATCTACTCCACTTGCCTTTAATTCCGCTGCCTTTGCGGTTATTGCCATCGTTACGGACGGTGCAATCTGTTGATATTTCTTTGAATATTCCATAATATCCTCTCCCTTCATGTTTTCATACAAATCCGTTCTATATAAACCATTCTCACCCAATAAATAACTGCAAAATCTCTTTCAACCGTTTCCATCAAGCTTGTTCAAATTTATTTTCTTTAATCAATAACAATCGTTCATTGAGCGAAGAATACCGCACCTGCATATTAACGTTTTGGATCATCTTATCAATGTAATACGGATTTCCGATTAAAACCAACCCTTTCTTTGCTCTTGTAATTGCAGTATAAAGAATATTCCGATTTTGCAACATTGGCGGTAGTGATAAAATCGGAAGAATGATAACATCAAACTCACTTCCTTGACTTTTATGAACCGTAATGGCATAAGCATGCTCAATATTGTCCGCCTCCGAAAATTCATAGCGGCAACGCCTATTATCATCAAAGGTAATGTAAAAGTGCTTCATTTCAGTATCAATTACATCAATTACGCCAATGTCTCCATTAAAAACACCTTCCCCTTCTTCATACGTCACTGTATGGCGATAGAGCTTTTGGTAGTTGTTTTTTATTTGCATAACCTTGTCCCCTTGACGAAATATAGTGTCAATATATTGAAACTGTGTTTCTTTGGTCTTATACGGGTTGAGATTTGCCTGTATACGTCGGTTGATTTCATTTACTCCGACAACACCCTTGCGGACCGGAGTCAAAATTTGGATTTCTTGTGGCTGCATGGAAAAATAATTCGGTAATCTCTGTGTCATCAATTCTAAAATCAAATCCTGAATTTCAGCTCCATCTCTTCTTCTCATAAAAAAGAAATCCTTAACTCCCTCACTAAGCTCCAAAGGTTCTCCATGATTAACCCTATGTGCGTTAATGATGATACCGCTCTCCTGTTTTTGACGAAAAATTTCTGTCAGAGTAATCGTCGGAATAAGTGTACTGTCAATCATATCCCACAGCAAATTTCCTGCTCCGACCGAAGGCAACTGGTCTGCATCTCCAATCATAATAAGCCTTGCTCCCTGCGGAATGGCCCTAAGCAACGCACGCATCAAAAAAATATCTACCATCGACATCTCATCCACTATGATAACTTGTGCCTCCAAAGGATTGTCTTCATCCCGATTATAAAAATTTACATCTTCATCATCTGTAAATCCGACTTCCAATAAACGATGTATCGTTTTTGCCTCTTTCTCTGCCGATTCGCTAAGCCTTTTTGCCGCACGACCGGTCGGCGCACAGAGCAAAACCTTCTGCTCCATCTCTTCAAAACAACGAAGAATAAATTTTACTACCGTAGTCTTTCCTGTTCCGGGACCTCCTGTCAAAATCATCATTTTGGTTTGCAATGCCGTTTTAACTGCCTCTTTTTGTTTCTCTGCCAAACAAATTCCCGTTTTATCTTGTATTGCAAAAATCATTTCCTCCGCATCAGAGCATTTTTCTTCCTCATTTTGCGAAATAAGCGACGCAAGCATACTTGCTACATTATTTTCCGCCTCGTAATATCCTTGCAGATAAAGTCTTCTGTTTTCTCCTTTGCGTTCCATCGTCAAATCACCTTGGATACAAAGTTCATAGATGCTGTCTTCCATATCCTCTTCCGAAACACCCAAAAGCTCTTTTCCCCGCACCAAAATTTTCTCTGCCGGAAGATAAATATTTCCACTTCCCCCCGCTTCCTGCAAAAGATAGATAATTCCCTGCATGATGCGATTTTTATCATCCTTTGCAATTCCGATTTTAGCTGCAATCTCATCTGCCTTCCGAAAACCGATGCCTTTAATATCCCGACAGAGACAGTATGGATTTTTCTCAATTTTTTGAGCAGCATCAGAACCATAGTAACGATATATCTTCGTTGCCATAGCCGGTGTAATACCGTAGCCTGAAAATTTCAAAATGGCAACCTTCAAATCACGTTTTTCTTTATAACTCTCAATAATTTTTGTCAGCTTTTTCCTTCCGATTCCATCAATCTCCAGCAAGCGTTCCGGTTCATAATCAAGTATATTCATGGTATCCATACCGAAACGATGAAAAATCCGCTCCGCCATCGCTCTTCCGACACCTTCCAAAGTTCCTGAGCTTAAAAAAGCCATAATTGCCTCTTTTGACGCAGGCTCTTTATGTTCAAATGCTGTAACTCGAAACTGTATTCCATAGCTCGGGTGCATATTTTGCTGTCCATGAACCGCAATATGGTCTCCTATATCAAGTGAAACAAAATTCCCTGTAACTGTATGCTCCTCTTTCTCTTCCGTAACCAAAGTTGCTACCGTATATCCATTACTCTCATTTCGAAAAATAATTTCTTCCACTGTTCCTTCTATACAGCTTTTATTCTCCTGCTCCAATATACACCCTCCTTTCCCGCTGTCTTTTACACAAAACCGTCATTGATTCTATCCTTGTTTCTACTTCTGTCTTGTTAACAAAATCACGTCTTGAAAAAACAATACGGACAAACGAAAAAAATTAATTCTCTCCAAAAATAATTTCTACTGCCTGTCGAGTTGCTACATAATCCCCTACTTCAATCGGTATCCTGCTGTTCATTCCGTGATAATCACTTCCTCCGGTAAAAAACATTTCTTTTCCCTCACACGCTTGCACAATCTTTTGGCGTGCAACCTGATCATTGGAATAGTGATGAAGCTCCGCTCCATCCAAACCAATCGGGTAAAATTTTTCTATCAATTCATAGTTTTCTTGTTGCCCCGGATGCGCTAAAACGGCATATCCGCCACCCTCTTTTATTGCATGAACCGCATCTATCAATTCAATATCCTTGCTGCGAAAGGAGCATATTCCCCCTTTGGAAAAATATTTTTGATAAAATGCTCCATAAACTTTATCTGCATATCCCTTTTTAACAAGGTATTGCATAATATTTTGTTTATAAATGATTTTATACACACTTTCCTGCAATTCCTCAACATTGATAGCATAGCCTTCTGCACGCAAAACTTCAATTTGTTTCAGTCCGTTTTGATGCCTACGTGCAAGCATCTTATCCGTAAGTTTTCGAATCGGTGTCTCGTCTTTTATCCCATAACCAAGCAAATGTGCCTTACAATTACTTGGAGTATCTATTGTTGTCATTTCGATTGCCTTTACCGTTTTTATTCCCGCTTTTTTACAGCAAGTACAAATCTGTTCATATCCATCCATATCATCGTGGTTGGTAATTGCAATATGTGTTAAATTTTTTTGTCTGCACCTTTCTACAACCTCCTCTATCGTATCACTTCCGTCCGAAATCGTCGTATGAATATGCAAATCCGCCCGTATCATTTTCCATCGCCTTCTTCATAGTTTTGCATCAAATATTCGTTTATGAAACATACAAACCACAATAAAACCATATATACCATCCGCTCTCAATGCAACATTTTTCAACCTTATCCATCTTGGAATAGACTTATCCTTTTACCGCAATCTGTATCAAATCAGCATCTATTGTTTTATTTGATTTTTGTATCGAATATCGTTTTTTATTATTATATCAAATATTAAAGTTTATTTCTATCTGTGAATACCACTTTACCGCCGCTCTCTTTTTTGAAACGAAATCCTGTTGACTTGCTTTGTAAATTTTTTTGTTTCCCTATTCTATTGCTGTCAGAAACATTCCGTATTTTTCGATTTAAATTATATAAACCTATTACAACTAACACGAAACACTGCTTAAAGTTATAATAAAATCTACCTTTTTTAGAGCTAATATAGTTTATTTTCTTTTTCATAATTAGATGCTATATTTATATATTAAAATAGTGTTTCGTATTATACACTCCATGATATATCAAAAAACTCCCTTCCGGGAGTTCTTTGGATTCCTATTTCTATCTTCCTAACTATTTTCCACTTATCTATCTCAGCCACCTTATCAATTTTTTCTTCCTACTCGAACTCTATTATTTGTCTTCTTACTCATACACCTCTTTTGTAAAAATCGAAAGAAATGAAATATCACCCACAAAAAAACACACCAAAAAAATATTGTTCCTGTATAGATAACATATTCCAAAGCAATGATTTTTGTGTCAGTCAATGTTAAATCGTTAACATTTTTATTTTCCAAATCAATATCATTGCCCTGTTCTATATCTGTGAAATTTTGCTTTAAAAAAAACTCTCTATCCAATTTTTGTTCCACATCCTGCTCCAAAACTCTCTCACAATTTACAAGCAAACGATATTTTCTCGGAGGAGCAATCGGCTCACAGGTTAAAAGTGTCAAAATATCTTTGCCTTCAATCGGTTTTAGTTTTTCCCATTCATATGGCTTAATAATTTCAGTATTACTAACCGCATAATGAAGACTTTCTCCATTTCGATAAATAAATACATCATCTCCCGTTTTCAGCTTTCCCAAATTTAAAAACATCAAATCTTCAAAATATCCTCTATGCCCTGCAATAACACTTCGATTATTCTCTTCTCCGATTGGAAGACCCGTTCCATTCACATGCGCCGCTCCCATTGCCAAATGTTTTTGTGAAGCGTCCAGGCGAATCGGTTTCTGCAAATTTAAACATGGAATACTCAAATAAGCAAATATCGCATTCGGATCCTCTTTTGTAATCTCATAATTTGTTTGATATGTTTCACTATCAAAAGGGTCGACCAAGCCTGTATTGTCACTCAAATTCTTTTGATAATACCCAATTTCCTCATCAAGTTTTCGTTTTTCTTCCTCACTGAGCAAAGACTGTTCCTTCCAAAATCTTTCAAACTCATGGGTTCCCATAACATTATGCACACTGATTGAAGTAAATATATAAAGAGGAAGCATAGCTCCTAAAAGCATTAATATATATCCGAATATCACTTTCTTTTTTTGATTGTTTTTTATCATACACTCCTCCACAAAATTTCTGTAACGGAAAATTTCGCTCCCATTTTTCACAAGCATGCTCCATTTTCTTCATCAGCAGTTCCCACAATATATTTGTACTCCTACTTTCATTGTATTTTTTACATCTTAAGCAATACAATACGTCCTCACAACATATTTTAACTCTTGCCCCGCTTAAAAAATTTTACGCTCCTACTGTTTTATAAACGGCAAAGGATATTTTTCTTTATTTATTCCTATTTTGAATTTTCAGTTGTCCCTCCCTTTTTCCATTTTCTCCTACTATATTCCAAAAGAAACAACAACCCAAACAACAAAAGCACAAAGAAAAAATACCAACGATAATATAAGCTGACCTTCACATCTTTCATCATTTCGGCATCAGCCGGAGCAACATATGCAACACGATGTCCCCGAACCAGAAGGCGATGAGAATTAATCATATATGGGGTACATGTCAGCAAAGTGCAATAATCCCCGCTATTTTTCACTAAAATCGGTTCAAACTCATACGGTTCCACAGTTAAAATACGATCCACTTGATACGCCAACACAGTTGCCATATTATGAACATAGAAGATATCTCCTTCCTTCAACCTGTCCAAGTGACGGAATAATTTCGCTGTGGCCAAGCCTCGGTGCGCAGTAATCACACAATGCGTACTCTTTCCTCCAACCGGAAGGCTTGTTCCCTCCAAATGCCCTGCTCCTCTTTGCAAGATAGACTCCGACGTCCCTGCATAAATAGGCAAATCTTCATTAATTTGCGGGATTTCAACATGTCCGATATTTTCTTCCAGCTCAAGCATACGTGCATACTCCTTCACCCCGTCCTTCTCTTCCATAGTATAAGGATCCGCAAGCTTGGACGGATCCAAAGTACGATTATACGCATGTGCCAATTCTATCCTTTGGCTCATCTCCTGTGAATTGATTGTTGACGCCTTTTTTTCAAAATGATTAACCTGCTTATTTGCTTCAATTCGATAATATCGTTGAGAAACAAGAGGATATATCGCTATAAAAAAACCGATTAAAAATAATAACAAAAGAAAAAAATCTTTTTTTTGAAATTTTTTCATTGACCACGCTCTCCTTCATGAAAAAACTCATGTTTCGGTATAATCAAATCTTACTCACTTCTATTTTCTACAAATTTGGAATATTCTCTTTTTCTTTGCTTTTTCCCTCACTTTTTTCTTACACTCTCATCATTCTCCGCTATTTTTTCCCTCACTCAATCTATGTTCCTCATTCTTCGGAATAATCGCATACAATCTTTTGTACTTCTTCTCAACCTGTTTCTTTTTCTTACGCAGTGTCCAAATTAAAAACAATAAAATAAAAATAACAAAGCAAGCTGCATAAAACAGATATTTATACATAAACTTTGTCCTGTTTTCCGCAATGATACGCTCCTCAACAGCCGGAACATATTCCACCCTGTGTCCTCTAACCAAAAGACGGTGCGTGTTAATCATCAAAGGCGTACATGTCAAAAGAGTAACGTAATCATGCCCCGGAAAAATAACCAAATCATTAAAATTCGAAGGTTCAATTACTTTAATCCAATCCACCTGATACGCCAAAGTTTCCGCTAAATTGTGAATGTAAAACTTGTCGCCCACTTCCATTTTCCGCAGGTCTGTAAACAATGTCGCTGTTGGAAGTCCACTATGTGCCGTAATTACAGCGTGCGTACTATTACCGCCTACCGGAAGACTCGTTCCCTCCAAATGCCCTGCACCCTTTTGTAACACTTCTTCAACCGTTCCTGCATAAATCGGAATATCTATATCAATTTTCGGAATTTGGATATGACCGATTTGCTCATTAATTTCCAACATACGAGCATATTCCGCACGCCCTTGCTTTATTCTCTCCCTTGCATAAGGATCTTCGGTAATGACATTATTTAGTGATTCATTAAATGCCTTTGCAAGTAAAATTCTTCGATTTACTTCTTCCGGGATAAGTTTTCCTTTTTCACGATCAAAATTGACAATCTGCTCATTTACCTCTACCCGATAATACATTCTTGAAACTAACGGATAAATCAAAATAGCAAATCCAAAAAGAAACAAAAGCATAAACGGAAGATTATTTTTCTTTTTTCTTCGTTTTTCTTTTTCTTGCATAAAAACATTCCTTTACCATTTTTATAGTATTCTTCCATTAACATACCATACTTTAACGAATTTTGGTACAAAAAAGGAGTTCTATCCCTATACTGACCCTCAAAAAAAGTTGGCTCTGAAAAACAACTTTAAAAGGTTAGTACATTACAGAAACTCCTTTTTTACTATTCGCTTTCATTTTTTCTGACAAAATAACTTCCTACCGAGAATAGTATTATCCCACTAATCATCATAATGAAAAATATCATATCACCGGTTTTCGGAATTTTTATCTTCACCGAAGAATCCACCTTATGCTTGATTACCAAAATTTTATCTTCTTTTTTGCTCTTATTAACCTCAAAAACAATTGGCTCCGTCAAAGGCAAGTATCCAACAGGCGGTTTTGTCTGCCAAAGATAATATTCTCCATAAGGAAGGTCAGTGGCTTCAAAAAATCCATTCTCATCAGACTCCAAGATATAGTCCTTCCCATTTCGCATTACGGGAACAAAAACATTCCCTGATTTAATCATAACCTTAAACTTAGCACCTTTTAGAGGAGTTTTTTCACTATCATCAGCAATTACCATAAATTTGACATTTCCTTTTGGGTTCTCGATATCGGGGGTATCTTCAGGCTGCCCCGGTGGATTTGGCGGAGTGATCGGGTCAATCAGTTCGATCGAATCAATCGGACTCGACAAATCTCCCGAACCGCCACCGGAGCTTCCTCCCGAAGAGCCGCCTGAAGGAGTATAAATCTTCATCACAACTTTTGTTCCATTATCAGGCACCACAAAAACAAATGGGGTCAAATCCATATTATGAATACCTGTTATCTTCTCTCGAAAATAATATACTCCTTCCGATAATCCCGATACGGTAATTATTCCTTTTATATCGGACTTTCCGCTTATAATCGGTGTGCCGTACTCCTTACTCAATATGATATCACTCTTTGAGCCGAGTTTTTTGATCCACTGCGGTTTATCATCTTCATTCATGGTGGATTTATCTAATTTCCACACATTCAAAACCACACCGCCCGCTCTTTCACTGCTGTCTTCCAACAACTGCTCATACTTGGAGAGCGTAACGGTAACACTGTGTATTCCTTCCGCATAGACAAAAAATGACATATTAAAAGAACAACACACTATGCTCAGACACAATACAATTGTCACAATGATATGCTGCATGTTATGAAGTTGTATAAGATATACTCTTTCATTTTGTTCCATCATATAATTCTCCCGTTTATTCTATACAACTTACCTTCTTAAAGCTCTCCATTTCTTTTTTTCTCTTCATCTTCAGCATAGTATATTACGCCAATTCCACTTTTCTTATCAAAAAAGCAAAAGTTTTTGTTTGCTATTCCTATTAATTTCGTCTTTTTCTCGGCGAAAATCAACACAAATTTATCATTCATATGAATTCCAACTGAAAAATAAATATTTATATTACTTACAGAGAGTGTATTTTCTATTTGAAAAATCTATAATTGTTAAGCATTTGATTAGAGAGTACTATCAAATTTCTTTTCATCTGCCGCTATTTTATATTTCTTCCTGTTCTTCATCTTTTTTACGTTTCATTGCAAAAAGTGCAATTCCCATTACCGAAAGTCCAACAACAGTAAATAAAATCGTACCGATTCCACCTGTCTGCGGAATAGTTAAACTCTTATTCTTAATAATTCCATCTCCGGCAGCGGAAGCATAACTGCCTGTACTAATAGTAAATGTAATTGCTTCCGACTGCAACGCATAACCTTCCGGTGCCTTGGTTTCCTTTAATTTCCAACTATGTGTTACAGGCGCACCATTGTCAACAAGTGCAGTCATATCCGAATTCATTTTTTTCTTTTGATAAGACGAATAAGGTAACCCTTTTATTTCAAAAGTTCCATCTGAAGCCGATTTTAAAAAGATGAATTTTGCAACTCCCCCCGGAATTAAAACCGCTTTAAAGTCCTCCGCCGTTTTACTTCCCAAATCACTCAAAACAGCCATTCCCTTTCCGTCTAAGGAAAATTTTCCGGCATTTAATGCAAGCAAATTCGCTTTAATCAAATCCTCATTCCATTTCACTTCATTAGTGCCGTCGAACAATTGAAATTCCGCATTCCCCAAAACTTTGGTGTCTACAATACTGTCTACCTTTTTGAATTGTTTCCCGCCGGTTACAACAACAGGCTTTTTCAATTCAGACACACTATTTGTTTTTTCATCTTGTTTAGGTGTCTTAAAGGTTACGCTCGCACCATTATCAATGCCAGTATCCACTACCGCTGTATCATTAATTTTTGCTTCAAAATAAATATATAGTTTTGATGTGCCTGTTCCCGAATAAAGTGTTTTTAATTTAGTGTCCTTCAAATTTATCGTTAATTTATGAGCACTTCCAGTCGGTTCAGTTAAAGTATAATCTGTATCTACATTCAAAAGACTTGAAGATGGTGCCGACTTAATTGCCGCAACATTGGAATAATCCCCGTAAACCACTTTTGTATTTCCGCCTATATAAGATAATTTCGTATCCAACTGATCGGTAATTTCAAACTTGGTATAGTCATGAATGTTGGCAGGAATGGAAACGGTAATCACATAAGGAACGGTTTCGCCTATTTGATAGCTGTTAGTTTTATTTTCTATTTCCGTAACGAATTTGTCAATTTCCGGCTCCGCTCCCGTAGTATTCTTGGGATATACGTGTATCTTACCGAGATATTTTGTTCCATCCGCATTGGTCAACGGTAAAGAAAGACCGAATGGAACTGCCAAAGAGGAAGAAACCGTCGTCGGTTTAGCACTTTCCACAAACCAATAATATCCTTCTCCCAAACTTACTGTTGCTCCTGTTCCACCTGCTGTTTGAATTGTTGGAGTAATTTTGGTAATATCCGTTGAATAATTTGATAATCCTTCTACTTTGGTTGTAGTATCATAAGAAGACGGAGTATCCATAAATGTCTTTAGCTGCGCCTCATCCTTCAGTTTGTAAATGGTAAAAGTAACCCCATCCAATTCTTTTACATTCGTTCCGATTTGTCCCAATTGCGTATCACTTAACTTCCCTGCATTATGTCCAATCGGATTCGCAATCGTATACTTATCCGCTTGTAATTTGTGCACAACAACAGAAGTAGCAGCCGGTTTCGTATCAACAGTATCTCCTGCCTCAAATGTTCCATCCAACTTAGTAGGAGGATCTGCACTTACCACAGTCGGAATGAACAGTCCTACAATCAACATTAACATTAAAAATGTCGATAACACTTTTCTTGTTTTTTTCATTTTTCTCTCCCCTTTAATTATTATTTTGATTAAACCGTAAACCATCACAACATCCTACACTTTTCTCATCACTGTCTCTTATCTTTTTAACATATCTATTTGTTGATGAATGGATTGTTTTTATATTCCACTTAGAGAAATTACCATTGTTCCATTTGAGCTTGGTATCAATCCCGAAATCAACAGCTCATATTCTCTCTAATGCTTCGTTTTCTATAATAAGAGACGGAATTTATCCTAACTTTCTCTCCTTTTGCGCCTCCTCTTAAAATTCGCCAAATTCTTCCCTCTTATGAATTCCTTTCTTCGGCTACCCGTCTTCTTCTTTTGACAAATTTCAGACCGGCAATCATCATTAGTGCTGTTCCAAATAGCAGGAACCAAATATCGCCTCTACCGCCTGCGCTCGGATATCTTCCTTTCATATTTACCATATACAGCCCTAACTGTTCTTCTTGATTTCCGTTGTTTGGATTATTCCAAACCCATTTTTCATCTTTAAATAACAACTGATCGGCATCCCTAAGTCCATCCTGCGTAGCAAAGTCAAATTCACCTGTAACAATATCTCTTACTCCATTATCGACAACATCAAGCAAAATTTCTCTATCTTCTTGATCAATATAAATATAATACTTTCGATGCGCTTTAATATATCCGGCAGGTGCTTTCATTTCTTCCAAAATATAATTACCCGTTGGCCAATCAAGCGGTATTGTAATAAATTGCCCAAATGTTTCCTGTTTATTGTCTTTCATGTCAAGTTCAAAAGATACAGGAGGAAAACCATCGTCCACAATCGTATTATAGCCATCTCCCAAATTCATTTTATTCATTACAAGGGGGTGTTCTGCTTGTTTAAGTTTAGAAAATTTCACAGTCAATTTATCCAAGCTGATATAATTGCCATTTTCATCAAGCTTTCTTAGCCTGAATTTCATAGGAGGAAGCTTTACATTAGTAATTTCATAACCTCCATCCGGTTCTGAACCCGAAAACGGTTCTCCGTTCAACTCCGTCACTTGTACCTTTCCCGTCTCCTTATCAATCGTAAATTTGGCAACCGCTGCATTCGGTCTTTCATACCCTTCGGGCGGCTTGGTCTCCCACAATTCGTAGCTGCCTTGCGTCAATTCAGCTCCTTCTAAATGAATTGTACCGTCAGCCTCTATTCCGTCAATCTTCATTTTTTTTGATACAATCAAATTTCCATCAATTGTAGTGATAATGCGATTTGTTGTTCCATCAGCCTTCATTTCGTGAATCTCAAATTCTGCGCCGTTCAATTCTGTAATGTAATCATCTCCGTCAATTTTATAAAAGGTAATGGCCACTTTTTTATCATAGACTTTCAACCTGCCATCTTCCATCTTTGCATTTACATCTTGTTCAAAACTTATTACTCGATCGGCAACGGTAATAGGACCTATCCAACTGTCATAAACCTCGGAATAACCGGAAGGAGTAATATGTGACTCAACGACAGTATACCCGTCAGGAGATTTTATTTCTTTTAACCAATACGTTCCTTCTCTCAAGTCAGGTATCGTAACTGTTCCGTTTATCCCGGTCATCCATGATGAAGTTTCTCCAAGTATTTGCTTTTGTATTGTGACGGGATTTGTACTCGTATCCGTTACCTTATACAGCTCAAATACCGCTCCCCGTAGCGGCTTTTCGGAACTACTTCCTCTTTCAAACTTCGCTATATTCAAATCTATACCCAAGGGAGTGTTATAAATGATTTTATTCGTTGGATTTACACTTGTGCCTGTTATTTCTCCATACTGTACCTCAAATTCCGCCACCGCCACATTCGGATCAGGTAAAATATAACCTTCCGCCGCTTCCGTTTCATACAGCTTATAATCTCCATCTTCCAAAGCTTCAAAGTTTAATCTTCCATATATGTCTGTTGTATAAATTTTGACTGTTCCATTTTCGAAAACGGATTCTCCATCCTTATTCAATTTAAATTTTGCTCCCTGTATCGGAATGTTTGAGCCCTCCTTCTGTTTCGCAAATTGAATACTTCCCGTTTTTTTCGTATTAATTACTGTAATCTCCGGTATTTTTTTATTAATGATTTCTTGATATTCATTATTAGTATAGATGTAACGGATATCATAATCCTCAAGTTCCATACCTTCCACACCGATTTCTACAACTCGATATTCATACAACCTTCCATCCGCAGCCGCCATCGGCAAATTCAAAAAAGTGGCTTTCCAATCACCTTCGGCATTTAAAATTTTCTCACTTTCTACATCACTTGGCAAAGAAACTTCGGTATCACCATGGTATGCCTTCAGCTTAACGGTAACCGTTTTTTTCTGTTCCGGTGATGTATTATTCCAATTCTTTACTACTGTTAAATTCAATTTACGATAGTACGTTTTTATTTTAACCAAACCGTCTTTGGTTCCCATAATTGCACTCTCCGCAGGCTGTGTATACTGGGTATCCTCACTATCCGTCTTTTGATGATAGCTTATCTCCGATACAAACAAAGCCGGATCCAATCCTTGTTCGGAAACCGTATAGGAAATGTCCTCTCCATTATTATCGAATTGCGGTACCAAACCAAAATCGCATAGCTGTATTGTTTTTCCAAAATCAGCCTTAGTATCAATTGGTGAGCCATTTGCCTGTAATATCACAGTCGTATCCTGTCTTAAATCCTGCACAATATTGCTGCCCCATTCTTTTTTTACCTTAATATCTATTGCAGGGGTCATAACCTTAGGTTTTGGAAATTCACAGATAATTCCATTCTGAACACTCGGCATATAGGTTTGAGTTACTGCAATATCTTCCAAAACATTATAAGGGCGTTTTGAAGTGTCGGATTTGACATAATAAGAGAAACTTAAGCTTTCTCCTTTTTGCAACGAAATATTTGCTGCCGTAACGGTTTTTGCCGCAGGATCAAATGTAACGGTATCGGAATGATGCGCCGCATCGTTATGTTCCAGCTTGTCAAAAATGACATTATCTTTTAGCTTAATTTCAAGTTTTGCAGTAGAATGTATATTTCCCTTTGCCGCATTTTGAAATGCGTTGTTCAATCTTGTGGTATATCCATCTGCCGACATATTATTCTTATGCAAAAACAAAAGGTGAATATTATTTGTAAAGGGAGAATAATAGTCATATGGATGTGCCCAATTATGCAAACCACTTTTTTGATATTCACAAATCAAATGAAACTCTATTCCGTTATCTCTAAAATAAATTAAATTATCATTGACCGAATCCGAATCACTTGGATTGGTAATAAATCCCTGCTCCCTCGGACCAATTCCCGTAGAAATTATTTGAATGACTGCTTTTTTATCTGCAACACTGGTATTCAATAAGTCTCTTGCAATCGTCAAACCATTGTTAAAATCTCTTGAAGTATTTGTACTTCCTGTTCTTCTAATAAAATCTCCTTTTGTATAATTCTGAATTCTTGCTCGTGCATTACTCAAGGATAAAAAATTAAATTTCATTTCTGCAGACTCTTTTCGATAATGCGAAGTCACAACGGAAATTCTTGCATTTGGTTGCGTGCTTTCCAAATAATCAATAAAATCATACAGCCTATCCTTATACATCTGCTCTGTTCCATATAAATTTGCCGTATCCTCCAAAACGACTACATAATCGCTTTGAGGTTTATTGTAGAGAGCATCTCCCGATATCGTTTCATCATCTTCTACAAATACATCCACCTTATAATAACCTTGCGTCGCCGTTGTGCTTATTTTATGGGTCAACTTTAAGCCGCTGATTTTTCTTGGATTTGTTCCGTTTGATATCAAAGCCTCTCCCTCCGGTACATTTCTCAAAGAAAAATCCATATTCATAAGATTAACATTCCGAAGGTCCCTTACGATATTTTCCGTCTTCAAAGCATACGCTTTCATTCCTACCGGTCCGCTTCTATTTTCCGTTATCGTTGTCGCTGCATTTTCTCCAACCGTTACCGTCCATGTCTTATCAAGGTCCGCACTATATCCCTGCGGAGCACTCGTTTCTCTCAAAGTATATGTTCCCGTCTCCAAATGCTCGAATACAATTCTTCCCGTCTGATCCGATCTTTTTTCAATTGGAGAAAGCAAATTACTTCCGCTTAGTTGAAAATCTGCTCCCGGAAGAATTTCTCCATCTTGGTCCACTTTTTTTACAATAAATTTCCCCTTTTCTTTCGGGTTTTTTACTGTCACTTCCAATATTCCATCCTGAATTGTACTTGCATCTAAGACTATTTCTTCAGAGGAAGGGGTATATCCCTCCTTACCGGTTAACTGGAGTAATGTCATACCCCCAAGGAGCGGAATATTTTCAATCGTTGCAACCCCATCTATATCTGTTGTTCCCGTATAATACTTAGCTCCGCTCTTAATTCGAAATTTTGCTCCATCAATAGGAATACTACTGTTTTCCGATGCCTCCACCTTGATTTTTACGGTAATCGGTGCTCTTAAGTTATAAACCAAAACTTTGTCGATATCGGTGTTTTTCAACACCCAAATATATTCTTCTTCTCCGGACTTATCAATTGTTACTGCATCATCTTTCATCAAATCGACATATCCAATTATATCGCTCATACTTCCGTCGGGATATTGATATTGCACAAACAATCTGTCTTCCGGCGGCAATTCATCCAAAGCTTCTCTGCTTCCTTCCATCACTTCCAAAATAAGTTCTTCTGTTTTAAGGAAATCGTTTTTCAAGTTCATAAGCGGTTTTGAGGATATCCTGAGAGTTTCCAAATTATATACTTTGTCTGTCGACTCTTCATTTTTTTGTTCCACCATATCCAATGCTTCTCTTACCGTTTCCGTGAGAGTCTCCGTATGCAAATGAGCTAATATTTTTTCTTCTATTCGCACATTACCTTCGGAAATGAATAATTCTCCTGAATTAACTCGTTTTAGAACTTCTTTGCGAATAACAGAAAAATCCGTAATCAATTCCCATGTATAAATTCCCGCTTTATTGAAGGGCAATAATTGAGCTTCTCCTGCAAAATGAGGTACAGAGCTGTCTGTTATTTCTGTTTTTAATTCCGCCACAACAATACTTCCGGGCTTCAAAGCATAAAGGTACACTTGATTATCCCGAATTTCCACCTGTGTATCGGAAAGAATATATTCTTCATAGCCCTTTTCCGTCGGCTGATAGCAGTATAAAACTATCGCTCCCTTTTCCGTTTGAGAACTGTCAACAGAAAGATTTATCTCCAAATTTTGAGGCTCCTCTGTCGTATTCATCTTAACCGCAAGCCAACGAATTTCCTTACCTTCGTTCTCATATTCGCCAACGGTTGTTCCATTGTCCGTTTCATCAACAGACTCACTTCCGTCAAATATAGAATTTTGTTCATCTGTCTTAATGGAATACCGTCTCAGTATTCCCTTCGTCACTCCATCTTTTTCCTGCAACTCCGTATAAACGGCAACGGAATAAAAGTTTTGTTGTTTTTTAACAGGAGTAGTAATTGTATATTGATAATCGTGCCGCTCCCCCTGCTCAATCTCATGTGTCACAAATTGAACATATGAAGTCTGTTCCCGTACCAGTTCTGTTTCTTCGCTGATAAGAGGAAATGTCTCCTCTGAAACCTCCGCTTCCTCGTGCGGCTTTTCGCCTTCCGATACGATGCATATCCCATTTTCATCTTCTACTCTCATATCAGACAATCCTGAAAGACATGTCATAACAAAATGATTTTTCCATATTGCTCCATTTACTGCAAACAAATTACTCTTATATGTCCAAACAATATCGGTAATTTCATTTTCGGAATTTCT
Organism: Filifactor sp.; assembly: GCA_041848665.1. Lineage (GTDB taxonomy): Bacteria > Bacillota > Clostridia > Peptostreptococcales > Filifactoraceae > Filifactor. The sequence goes on along the minus strand of JBGZJG010000016.1, from coordinate 440 downwards.
GACAAAGGAATATTCCATCTCCGCATCAAACGGAAAATCCGATATATTCCCTTCCTCCTCAAACGGCGATACGATATTTTCTCCATTTGCACCTTCCGCCGTTTCCTCGGACAAAATATTTTCCGTCTCTTTTACAGGGTTACTTAACATGGTGTGTTTTTTATCTACATCTTCTCCTGCAATCTCCGCTTTTTGTTGTGATTCCATTCCATCTTCCAAATTGTTTTCTACACTGTGCGAAACGGATTTTTCCTGCCCCGAAGACTTTACCTCTTTTTCTTTTTCCAAGGATATATCGCTTGGTTCTGTCACTTCTTTGTCTTCAACAATTGTAGAAATCAACGGCTCTTCCGTATCCGCCAAAATGACATTCGGCTCTACATATTGCATCAAACAAAGAACAACCAATAAAAATGAAAGGCTCTTTTTTATTTTACTGT
>JBGZJG010000015.1:0-2810 GCA_041848665.1 Filifactor sp. | reverse complement strand
TTTCAGGAACGAAAATATGTATTTTGATTCAGACTTTATGTTGTTTCGAACAATGTTTTTTTTTCGTATTTATTTTTGTGATAGGAATGTTTGGATGTGTACTTGGAGCTAATGTGATGCGGTGGAACAAGAATAATCATTCTCCAAAGCTTACCGTTGCGGCACAAATTGTATCAAAACGCCTTGACGTTTCGCATCATCATCACAATGCGGGAAATACCGGAATGCATATGAGCTCTTCAACAAGCTATTATGTTACCTTTGAGGTGGAAAGCGGCGATAGAATGGAGCTTTTGATAGACGGAAGAGAGTATGGTATGCTTGCAGAAGGTGATGTGGGCGCTTTGACATTTCAAGGAACAAGATATCTCGGATTTGAGAGACATTAAAAATCGTCTTTATCACTTCCTTGAAAAGGTTGTTTTTAGAGAGGGATGAAGAGGAACATTTTGATGCAAAATGAATTGTGATGAAAGAAGGAACTTATGCAGATAGAAGGTAGAAATGCAGTGCTTGAAGCATTGAAAAATGACGTTTCATTGGATATTGCGTATATTGCAAAGGATAGCAGAGAGGGAAGTATTCGTAAGGCGATTTCTCTTTTGAAGGAAAAAAAGGTCATTGTAAAATATACGGATAAGGCGAAGTTGGAGCAGATGACACAAACAGGAAATCATCAGGGAATTATTGCTTTGACAGCGGACTATCAATATGCGGAGCTGTCGGAGGTTTTGCGTGAAATCGAAGAAAAAGAAAAAAACGGAATGTTGCTTTTGCTCGATGAAATTGAAGATCCGCATAATTTGGGAGCGCTCATTCGTTCGGCAGAGGGTGCAGGAGCAGATGCTGTGATTATTCCCAAACGAAGAGCTGCAATGGTCAATGCTACGGTCGAAAAAACCTCCGCAGGGGCTGTCAGCCATATGAAAGTCGTGCGTGTTTCCAATTTGGTACAAACGATGGAAGACCTCAAAAAAAGAAATTATTGGATTTATGGTTTGGAGATGAATGGGCAACCTTATGATGAAGCACAGTTGAAAGGAAACATTGTCATAGTGGTAGGAAATGAAGGAAGAGGAATGGGAAGATTGGTAACGGAAACTTGTGATTTTTTGCTTTCAATTCCCATGCGAGGCAAAATTCAATCGCTGAATGCATCAGTTGCAGGTTCTATCGTCTTGTTTGAAGCAGCAAAGCAACGAGGATAAACTATGAAACCGCAGGTAAGAAAAAAAGAAATTTTGGTTGTGGACGGGTATAATGTCATCAATGCATGGACAGAGCTTTCCGAGGCGGCAAAACTCGATTTGGCGGTTGCAAGAGATATGTTGAACGATATCTTGACAGAGTATCTTTCTTATTACAATATGGAAGGCTATGTTATCTATGATGCGTATAATGTGCATACATCCGAACAGAGAGAAGAGCTGAGCGGAAGACTGCACATTGTTTTTACCAAAGAAAATCAAACCGCCGACAGCTATATTGAAAAATTTATTACAGATTACAAAAATAAGAGACACTATGTTTTAAAAGTAGTAACCAATGATATGGCGGAACAGCAGATTGTTTTGGGCAAAGGTGCGGTTCGTGTTTCGGCAAGAGAACTGGAATTGAATTTGCAGGAGAGTCGCAGAGACATCAAAGGTCAAATTGACAAAGTTCGGCACAAAAAAAATACAATCGAGCATATTTTGGATGAACATATCATGCAAAAGTTGGAACAGATGAGGAAAAACAAGTAATAAGGAACGATTTGTTTCAGTATAGTTGTATCATAGTGAAGAAAAGGAGTTTTTATAAAAGGAGTGCTTATGCAAAAAGATAATATGGAATACTTTTTGTGCAAAGTGAAAGAACACTATTGCATCAATTTAAATGATATTTCGGAAGAGGAACGGGAAGATTATATTGTAGAATTGGCAAGGCAAGGGGATTGTTATGCCATCGAATATATTTTTGAACGATATCGTCGTTTTGTGTACAGTAAAGCAAAAGATTATTTTTTGGTAGGAGCGGACAAAGAAGATTTAATACAGGAAGGCATGATAGGCCTACATAAAGCCATTCGAGACTTTGATAGAGAAAAAAATGTGCTGTTTCGACATTTTGCGGATTTGTGTATCGGACGTCAACTCATTACCGCCGTAAAAGGAAGTACAAGGCAAAAGCATATCCCGTTGAATTCCTACGTCTCTTTAAATAAACCCGTATTTGAAGAAGAGTCCGACAGAACTTTGATTGATACGCTCACAAATACTTTTATTTCCGATCCGGAAGAAATTATTTTGAACCGGGAAAAAAACGAAAGGTTCAAAAAGGTGATTCATGAAGTATTGAGTCCATTAGAAGAAGAAGTAATCATTATGTATTTGGAAGGCGAGAGCTATCAACAAATTGCAGAAAAATTAGACTGTAATGTAAAAGTGATAGATAATGCGATCCAAAGAGCGAAAAAGAAATTTGAAAAATGTATGGAAAACGGAAAGATGGATTAATCGTATATAACAAAAAAGACACGAAAACTCGTGTCTTTTTTAATGGAGCTGCTAACCGGATTTGAACCGGTGACCTCCGCCTTACCAAGGCGACGCTCTACCTCCTGAGCCATAGCAGCATGAAGCTTACCTATATTATTATAGCGGAATTATATGATTTGTCAACGTTTTTTCAGAAAAATTGTTAGAAACAAATCTTAATTGTCAAGACATATGTTACACTTTGAGAAGTATTCTGATACAACTTTATTTGGACTCTTGAAATTTAAGACAGTCTTTGCTGTCTTGTTATATCTATCTTCGTGCTTGGCT
>JBGZJG010000014.1:0-7644 GCA_041848665.1 Filifactor sp. | reverse complement strand
TGGGATGACATCTGTTGAGGAATTTTCTGTTTGTCTGTCTGTCTGTCTAAAAAATTATAATAAATTTCTTCCATTATTCAAATCTCTTTTTATAATTTTTTATACATTTTTGTAAATAAAATAGCTTTATCTAAAAAATCTAAAAAATAATTTTTAACCACCATACCATAAAAATTTCTTTTTGTCCATACTAATGCTTCTGTTTTTACCTATATCTCTAACTACTTACAAAAAGTTAATTATAAAAGAATTAAAATTCATAGACCATTTCAGTTCTATAAAAAATTCCTATTCTTTGCTTTTCTCAAGTTCAACACGTTTTCGAAGTTGGCGTCCTCTATTTTAAAAGAAACGCTCGGATATCGGTGTTACATATTACACCGTTTTATCCGCCACATTCCATAAAAGTACTGCAAGTGTCGTTTGTTCCTCTATTCGCCCTTTTTCTCTCTTCTCATATTCTACAAACAACTTCTCCGTATCCTCTCCCGTTTCTTTTTGGATACGTTCCAAAACAAAAGCATATTGCGACCGAATCTCTTCTTTGCTCAAAGTATAAACTTCTTCGCTTTTTACATATTGCATTTCCACATCATATCCCTGCATCCACAGCAAATTAAATATTGCCTGCACCGACTCCCTGTCATTATGCGGATTGTAATGCTGAACCGAACCGGTTCTCTCCCGCAAAAATTCCGATAGCGAATCCGTACTGTGAATAAATTGATTAATCATACAATATCCCTTGGATGCCTGCGACATTTTATACAATCCTGCAGGTGTTCGAATTGCAGGACACATCGCTGCAAATGCCAAATCAAACATTCTTTCCCAGCCCAAAGAAGAAAGAGCGGCCTTCTCCCACTCCAACTTCTTAAACGCAATGTTTTGAATTCCGTTTTGCTCGGCATTCTCTTTTGCAAGCTTCAGCATATTTCCCGAAATATCCGTCAGCGTAATATGTTTCGCTTTCCTTGCCAAAGGCAGCGCATATCGTCCGCTCCCTCCGCCGATATCCAAGATACTCGCCTGATCCAAAATACCTCTGCTCTCCAATATCTTGATAACTTCATTTGGAAAAATAGACTTATCTTTTTTCTGCGCCTCATAAAAACGTCCGGCTCTTTCATCCCACGTTTTTTCCGAATCGACTGTTCCATCGTTATTTTTCCGCAACAAAGCTTCATAATATGATTGATTCATTTTTTCTCCTTCTCTCCATTCACCGAAACATTATTTTACTTCCATACCGCCCCACTCAACTAAAGTAAATTCTTTTCTCACCGATGCTGTAAGTATCTGTGCTTGAATTTCTGTCCTTTTTTGTAGGGGCAAAAATTCCATAAATATGCGAATTACCGTATCCGGTTTGAAGAAACTATAAGTTTGGATTTGCTCATATAATTTGTTGTCTAAAAGGAAATTAGATTATAAGGATTGTCCTGCATTCTTGGCAGCCAGTACAAATGCTTTTCAAAACGAAATAGTTCTGCGTATATTTGATACCTTATGTCTTATTCTTCCTCTTCTTCACTCGCCTCAATTTTTGCAAAGGATGCAACATCTTGACTTGAAGAAGTTTTCATTAATCGTACACCGCTGGTTACACGGCTGAGCACGGATATATCGCCTGCCGAGATACGAATGAGGGTTCCATCCGTATTGATTACCATAATTTCATCTTCTGCCGATACTATTTTTCCCCCTACGAGTTTTCCGGTCTTTTCGGTAATTTTGTAAGTTCGGGAGCCTTTTCCACCTCTGCTTTGCAAATTATATTCGGCTACGGGGGTTCTTTTTCCATATCCCCGTTCGGAAATAATCAGCAAATCTTTTTCCGTTTCCGCAACGACCATGGATACAATTTCATCCTCTTCATCTAATTTCATGGCACGTACGCCTTGCGCTATTCTTCCCATATTTCGAATTTCTTTTTCGTCAAACAAAATTGCTTTTCCGTTTTTTGCCACACAAAGAATGTTTTGTTCCCCATCTGTCAAAGCAACTCCGATTAATTCATCGTCTTCTTTAAGTGAAATGGCAATCAAGCCGTTTCGACTGCTCTTTCTAAATTCTCCCAAACGAGTTTTTTTCATAACTCCCTGCTTGGTGCACATAATAACGTAATGGTCATTATCGTGATCTTCTCTGACAGAAAGTACGGTATTGATTTTTTCGCCATCGACGAGCGGCAAAAGATTTATGATGTTCATTCCTTTGGCGGTGCGTGAGGTTTCCGGAATTTCATACGTATTTAACCGATAAATTCTTCCTCTGTCCGTAAAGAAAATTAACTTGCTGTGATTTGTTGTAAGAAGTAATTTTTCAACGAAATCTTCATCTCTTGTAGAAATGGAAGAAATTCCTTTGCCACCTCTTCTTTGTGTCTTATAAGCATCAATTCCAACTCTTTTGACATAACCCAAATGAGTAAGTGTAACCGTTACGTCATCATCTGATATCATATCTTTGATGTCGATTTCTTCCTGCGAGTCGATAAATTCGGTTCTTCTCGCATTATTATATTTTTGTTTTATCATCAAAATTTCTTCTTTTATAACGTTTTTAAGCAAAACAGGATCTGCTAAAATACTTTGATAATATTCGATTTTTTCTTCCAATTCGATTTTTTCCCGTTCCAACTTTTCTCGTTCCAAACCTTGTAATCTTCTCATCTGCATATCCAATATCGCTTTTGCCTGTATTTCGGAAAAATCAAAGGTTTCCATCAAACGTTCCATGGCATTGGAGTAGGATGAACGAATAATTGCAATGACTTCATCAATATGATCGATTGCCTTCAAAAGACCTTGTAAGAGATGTACCCTTGCCTCCGCTTTTTTGAGATCATATTCGGTTCTTCTTGTGATGACTTCAATTTGGTGTTTCAAATAAAGGCGTAGCATTTGCTCTAAATTTAAAACTTTCGGTACATTATCCACAAGTGCCAACATGATAATGGAAAATACCTGTTGTAAGGCTGAAAATTTAAATAGTTGGTTCAATACAATTTCTGCATTGACATCACGACGAAGTTCAATCACAACACGAATTCCTTTGCGATTACTTTCATCTCCGATATGGGTAATTCCGTCTATCTTTTTTTCCTTAACCAAATCGGCAATTTTTTCAACCAATCTGGCTTTATTAACTTGATAAGGTATTTCGGTTATGATAATTCGGCTCTTCCCGTTTGACATTTCTTCAATCTTGGTCTTTGCTCTTTGTACAACCTTTCCTCTTCCGGTACGATAAGCTTGCAACATAGAAGCTTTGCCCATAACACATGCTCCGGTTGGAAAATCGGGTCCCTTGATATGTTTCAAAATATCTTCCAAGTCGGCCTCTTCATTGTCAATTAATTCAACTACCGCATCAATCACTTCTCCCAAATTATGAGGAGGAATGGATGTTGCCATACCGACGGCAATTCCGTTGGAGCCGTTGACAAGTAAATTAGGATACCTTGCAGGCAAAACAGTAGGTTCCATTTCAAATTCATCATAGTTCGGTACAAAATCTACCGTCTCTTTGTCCAAATCACGCAACATTTCCAAAGAAAGTCTTGTCATCTTCGATTCGGTATACCGCATTGCCGCAGCACTATCTCCGTCAATTGAACCGAAGTTTCCGTGTCCGTCAACCAAAGGATAGCGCATAGAAAAATCCTGTGCCATCTTTACCAAAGTATCATATACCGCTGTATCTCCATGAGGATGATATTTCCCAAGTACATCCCCGACGATGGTTGCCGATTTACGATACGGTTTGTCGGGAGTCAGTCCGCTTTGTCCCATACTGTACAAAATTCTTCGATGAACCGGTTTTAATCCGTCTCGTACATCAGGCAACGCACGCCCTACAATTACACTCATGGCATATTCGATATAGGATTGCTCCATTTCATTTTTTAAATCCACTTCTATAATCTTGTCTCTTGTTTCGTCCATTTATCTGTCTTCCTTCCTAAATATCCAAATTCTTCACATACTGTGCTCTTTTATGGATAAAATCTCTTCTCGGCTCCACCTTATCTCCCATTAACATGGAAAATGTATCGTCCGCTCCGGAAAAATCTTCTACCGTAACTTTCAATAATGTTCTTGTATCAGGATCCATCGTCGTTTCCCAAAGTTGCTCCGGATTCATTTCTCCAAGACCTTTGTATCTTTGAATTCCAGGTTTTACCCCTTCTCCGAACTGACTGATTACTTTCGGCAATTCTTTGTCATCATAAGCATACAATTCTTTTTTTCCTCTATGAACTTTGTAAAGAGGAGGTTGCGCAATATATACATAACCTTTTTCAATCAAAGGTTTCATATAACGGAACATAAAAGTCAAAAGTAATGTTCTGATATGTGCACCGTCAACATCGGCATCGGTCATAATGACGATTTTGTGATATCTCAACTTTTCTTCATCAAACTCTTCTCCAATCGAACAGCCGAAAGCGGTAATCATATTCTTAATTTCATCGGAAGAAAGTATTTTATCCAAACGAGATTTTTCTACATTCAAAATTTTTCCCCGAAGTGGAAGAATAGCCTGTGTTTTTCGATCTCGTCCCTGTTTTGCAGAACCGCCTGCGGAGTCTCCTTCGACAATGTAAATTTCAGAAAGTGCCGGATCTCTTTCGCTGCAATCCGCCAATTTTCCCGGAAGAGAAGTAGAGTCCAAAATACCTTTTCTTCTCGTCATTTCTCTTGCCTTTCGTGCCGCTTCTCTCGCACTTTTGGCATTCATTCCCTTTTCCATAACAATTTTAGCATTTTGAGGATTTTCTTCCAAATATGCTCCGAAGTATTCGGTAAGGAAGGACTCTACAATTGAACGTACCTGCGGATTTCCAAGTTTCGTCTTTGTTTGTCCTTCGTACTGCGGTTCAGGAAGCTTGATAGAAATAATAGCTGTCAAACCTTCCCGAACATCCTCTCCCGCTAAGGTATCTTCTTTATTTTTCAGCAAATTCGTCTTTTTCAAATATTCATTTACTGCACGAGTCAATGCACTCTTAAAACCGATTAAGTGCATTCCTCCCTCTATCGTATTGATATTGTTTGCAAAAGAATAAATATTTTCAATATATGCGTCTGTATATTGCATTGCAATTTCGACATAGTATTCCTCAATTTGCTTTTCCAAGTGAATAATATCCGTATGAAGCGGATTTTTGTTCTTATTTAAGAACTGCACAAACTCACGCAAACCGCCCGTATAACAAAATTCTTTTTTTTGCTCCTGTTCTGCCCTCTTATCTTCTAATACAATGGAAATTCCTTTGTTCAAAAATGCCAATTCCCGCAAACGATACTCCAATGTTTCGTACTTGTATTCCGTCTCTTCGAAAATCTCGGCATCGGGAGTAAATTCAACCATCGTTCCCGTTTCAGAAGTTGTTCCGATTTCTTTTAGATTTCCCTGTGAAATTCCACGTGCAAATTCCTGACAATATTTTTTTCCATCACGACTTACCGTAACCTTCAAATGCGTTGAAAGTGCATTTACGACAGAAACCCCAACACCATGAAGTCCTCCGGAAACCTTATACCCTCCTTTTCCGAATTTCCCGCCTGCATGCAACACCGTTAAAACAGTCTCAACCGTAGATTTTCCTGTCTTTGGATGAATTTCGGTAGGAATTCCCCGACCGTCATCAATTACTTTTATCGAACCGTCTTCTTCAATTCCAACATAAATATTTTGACAAAATCCCGCCAAAGCTTCATCAATTGCATTATCTACAACTTCATATACCAAATGATGAAGTCCCTTTGTTCCGGTCGATCCGATATACATTCCGGGTCTTTTTCGTACCGGCTCAAGACCTTCCAACACTTGTATCTGTTCTGCGCCATATTCTCCTGTCTTATTTTCGATTTCTGCCATCTCAGTCCTCCTGCTTTTCTCTTATTTCATAACTAACCTTCTATTTTTTTCTATTGCCTGTCAATTCAAAACTTAAATCCAACAAATAACAAATTTGTTCTTCATCAACACTGCCATCTAATAAGACAGATATCCAATGTTCTTTGTTCATATGATAAGCCGGGAATATCCCTTTTTTGCTACGTAAAACTCCTGCCATTTCAGGAGGAATTTTTACATTCATAAGATCTATGTTTTCTGTACCGTTCATGCCTAATCTCTTTTTTGCTACATTCATAACAACTGCGTACCACTTTCCATTATCAACATGCCGAAACACCGCATCCTTAGGACCGTTCTTCCACAAATATTCCGGTACAGACTGATATTTTTCTCTCACGTAATCAAATACAGTTTGCCTACTCATCTTTTCTCACATCTCTTTTCAACTACCGTCGCAAATTATCCGAACAAACAGACACATATTCCTTCTACTTTATTATCTGAATCTTACCGCTTGTAACACAATATACATTTCCTTGATATGCAAAAGGTTCTGCCGTTGTTAAAAATACCTGCGTATGTTCCACATGCTCCAACAACATCTCTTGCCTTCCGGAATCCAACTCACTAAAAATATCATCTAAGAGCACAATCGGATATTCTCCCATATCCTCATAAATAATTTGAATTTCAGATAATTTCAGTGAAATGGCGGCACTTCTCTTTTGCCCTTGTGAACCGAAATGACGAACATCCATATCATTTATAAAGACAGCAATATCATCTTTGTGAATTCCTCTTGTGGAATATTTGCGTATTTTATCGTGTTCAATCGCTTCTTTTAATACAACATAAAATTCTTCTGTGGAAGAAACCTGTATATTTGCCTCATATTCTATTCTCAAATCCTCCGCACCGGAAGAAATTTTATTATGAATTTGTTTTGCCGTATATGCAATTTTTTCACAAAATTCCTGTCTCATCTTATAAATTTCAAAACCGGTTTTTGCCAACTGTTCTGTATAAATATCCAATAAAATCGGCTCGTCTTCCTGTTTTAACAAAAGATTTCGCTGATTTAAAACTTTGTAATATTCTGATAAAATACGATAATACCTTGGTTTTATCTGTGAAATTTCCCGATCTGTAAATAAACGCCTTTCCTTCGGACCGTCCTTAATCAACTTTAAATCATCAGGCGAGAACACCACAACATTGCATACTCCGAACAAATCCTGCAAACGCTCAATAGGCATGGAATTAATTTTTACCGCCTTCTTAACGGTATCTCCAAGCTTTAATTCAATGCGATATTCTCCTTTTTCACTGTTCGTATGAGCAAATACATTTGCACTATCCTTCCCAAAACAAATCATATCGGCATCTCTTGCCGTACGAAAAGAACGACCGACCGAAAGAAGGGAAATAGCCTCCAAAAGATTAGTTTTTCCTTGTCCGTTTTGCCCTGTAAATACATTGATGCCTTTTTCAAATTCCAAAGTTAAATCATGATAATTTCTGAAATTTTTTAAACTCAGTTGATGAATAAACATATTCCTATCTACTCCACTGTTACAACTTGTCCGCCCAATTCCACCTTATCGCCGGAACGAATTTTCTTTCCTCGCCTTACTTCAACTTCTCCATTCACCAAAACTTCTTCCGATAAAATTCTTGTTTTCGCCTCTCCGCCGGATTGTACCAAATCCGCAAGTTTCAATAATTGCTCCAACTTAATAAATTCCGTATTGATTTTAATGTTTTGCTGTGCCA
>JBGZJG010000013.1:0-5808 GCA_041848665.1 Filifactor sp. | reverse complement strand
TTCATTCTATTTCGTATATGATATAATCATCTTATCAAAAAATAACAGCACACTTAATATAAATTTTTATTTTTTTCAACAGGGGGTATCATGAGAAAAATACTTGGAATTATTTTTATCTTATTGGGTTTTTTAGGTGGATTTTTGCCTATCATGCCGGGTTTTGTTTTTTTCATCATGGGTATTTCCATGCTCTCTCCCGAGCTTGAAAAAAAAATCAAAAATCTTCATCGCCGTTATCGTTGCCATAGAAATATAAAAAAACTTGCAAAAGAATATGTTGATTTGACACAAGATACCATAAAATCAAAATTGAAAAGTCCTATGTTGCAAAAATTTCATCTTCATTTTCCAAAAAGCGCTTTCCGTTTCCGAAAGAAAACTGATTTTACAAAATAAAATAAATTTTTTGAATTTTTGTATTGACTTTCTAATACCACGCTTGTATAATTACTTCAAAATTCATTCATAAATACAATGAGATAGAGAAAGATATCAAATTTCTTTTCACAGAGAGTCCTACACGGTGAAAACGGACAAAGAAAGGATATGTAATATTCACTATTGAGTAGATTTGTTCAATAAGCAATTTGCTTTAGTAGACAAATTCGGAAGTTCCCCGTTATCGGAAATAGGATTGTCTGATCTGAAAAAAGTCGGTGATATCATATCACAAATAGGGTGGTACCGCGAAATAACCTTCGTCCCTATAAGTCTATAAAGTTTGTAGATTTATAGGAATGAAGGTTTTTTTTATCCGTCTTTTTCCAAACAATCCGTGGTAAATGGTAAAGCATCAAAAATACATTCTATTACGGAGGTTTAAAATGAAAAAATCACTATGCAAAACAATGTTACTTAGCATCGCTGCTCTCACACTCTTGAGCGGCTGTCAAAATTCATCTGCAACGGTATCTTCCGCAGAAGAGGCAAAAATCTACAAAATCGGTATTCTGCAATATATGGAGCACCCCGCTTTGAATGATGCAAAAAAGGGATTTGAGGACGGATTAAAAGAACTCAGTGTCTCGGCAAAAATCGACTATAAAAATGCGGAAGGCGATATTCCAACCGCATCTGTCATTGCAAATCAATTTTCCTCGGAGCATTATGACCTCATCTACACGATTGCGACACCTGCTGCACAAGCCGCAAAACAAGCGATAACACATACACCCGTCTTATTCAGTGCCGTTACCGATCCTGTTCAATCCGAACTTTTAACATCTTGTGACAAACCGGACACAAATATTACCGGAACATCGGACAAAATGCCTACAACAGAACAACTGTCCATCTTTAAGGAATTGTCACCTTCTGCAAAAAACATCGGCATCTTATACAATACATCAGAGTCAAATTCTGAAATTCAAATCAGAGAAGCCCAAATTTCCGCCGAAGAATTAGATTTAAAAATTATCACAGTCGGAGTCAATACCATCAACGACATTCCGCAGGCATTGGACAGCATTTTGCCAAAAATTGACGGTCTGTACATCATTACCGACAATACCGTCGCATCCTCCATACCTTTGATTGTTGAAAAAACATCTTCCCAAAAAATCCCCACCGTATCCGCATATAGCAGTGCCGTAGAAGAAGGTTTGCTTGTGACAAAGGGATTTCAATACTACAACTTGGGAAAACAAACCGCTGTAATGGCAAAAAAAATATTAGTGGATGAACTTCCCATCTCACAAATTCCGGTCGAAACATGTGAGACACTCGAACTTCTCTACAATCCGACAATGGCAAATACACTAAATCTGCCCGTTGATTTCGGCATCTTATCCAAAGCGAAACCGGTTAAATAAAGATACTCCTTCTTTAATAAGACATAGAGCGATGCTGTTTGATACGAACTATATTATTTCGTATTGCTTAGAAAAAATACGGTAAATAGGATAACCCGTAGAAAGTAGCTTTTCGGATATCTTCCATGGGTGTTTCGTATTCGTATGAATGGTTTCTTTTCAAAAAAATGAGAGTGTCCACATTCAAATTATGTGTGTTGTAATATGATTGTTGTATATATATTTGAACATTTTTATTGTTTTCGCTTGTTTCAAAATTTCTTTCATGCTATCATATAATTTATAGCGTCAACACCTTACAGGAAAGTATCTGTCTAAAATCAGAGAATATACAAACCTGTTGTTGCTTTCGTAATAATGAAACTTATATCATTTTAGGAGGGAGTTTTTGTATGTCTGGCTTATTTATCACATCATTGGAACAAGGACTTATCTTTGCCATTTTGGCAATCGGTGTTTTTATCACCTATAAAATACTCGATATTGCAGATTTAACCGTAGAGGGTAGCTTTCCGCTGGGAGCCTTTGTATTTGCGAAAGCAGTTACTTCCGGATTAGATCCGGTTTCCGGCTGTCTATTGGCGTTTCTTTCAGGATTGCTCGCAGGATACCTCACTTCGTTTTGGTATTTAAATATGCGTATCAACGCACTTCTCTCAGGAATACTGACCATGACCATCTTATATTCCATAAACTTTCGCACAAACGGAAAATCAAACGTATCTTTGTTTAACTATAAATCCATTTTCGATTATATTCCAAATGAAAATCCGCTTTCCGTATTAATTCTTTTGCTCCTTATCGTGCTGGTTATAAAACTTCTGATGGATCATTATTTAAAAACCGAATCCGGATATTTACTCAAAGCAGTCGGCGACAACGAAACACTTGTACGCTCCATTGGCGTAAGCTCCAAAAAATACAAAATTTTAGGTTTGGCATTGTCCAATGCTTTTGTTACGCTAAGCGGAGCGTTGATGGCACAAAACCAAGGATTTGCCGACTTAACTATGGGAAACTCCATTATCGTAACCGCCTTGGCATCTATCATTATAGGCGACACGCTCCTTCCCCGTTCCAAAAAACTAAATGCCACCACACGTGCCGTCTTGGGTGCAATCAGCTACAAAATTATCATGGGCATCGCCCTTTTCCTCGGCTTAACCCCTTCGGATTTAAAGGCAATTAGTGCTGTTATCGTCATCTTATTTATTGCCATCAATCAACCGGAATTCATTCAAAAAATAACCCGTCACAGAACGAACAAACAACAAAAAGTTGTTTCTCAAGGAGGTGGAAATCATGTTGGAAATTAAAAATCTTTCCAAAAGTTTTAATAAAGGAACCGTAAATGAAGTTACTTTATTTAAAAATCTCAGCTTATCCATCGAAGATTATAAAAATACCGCCCTCTTAGGACCGAACGGATGCGGAAAAAGTACCTTGATGAATTTGATTGCAGGCACTTTATATCCCGATGAAGGTTGTATTTGCTTAAATGGAACAGATATTACCAAACAAAATGATGTACAGCGTGCCCAACATATCGGTCGAGTCTACCAAGACCCTTCCGCCGGAGTTGCACCCTCCTTGACTATTTTTGAAAACCTCTCCCTTTCCAACAAAAAAGGAACTTCCTTCGGTTTGAAAAAATTATTAAAAGAAAGCAATCGGGAATATTTTGTCGAACTTTTGTCGCAACTCAACCTCGGTTTGGAAAACAAACTTGACACTCCTGTCAAATTTCTTTCGGGCGGACAAAGACAATCTCTCTCCCTCTTGATGGCAACCATGAAGAATCCGTCCCTTTTGTTGCTTGACGAACACACTGCCGCCTTGGACCCCAAGACGTCCAAAGTTGTCATGGACAAAACACGGGAGCTTCTTCGAAAGCACGCAATGACCACCATCATGATTTCTCACAATATGCGTGATGCCATTACCTATTCCGACCGTATCATTATGCTTTCGGAAGGAAAAATCATCTTAGATTGCCAAAGCAGCGAAGTAACCGAAAAACAACTCCTTGACATCTATAACAATATGTTAACCGATATGGAAAATAAGGCATAATACAAAACCCTATATAAAATATAGATTTACATTAAATGTTCTTTCCGTTTTCCTATTTTGACCGGCTTATTTTTTTGAACAAACCTCTTAGTTCTTTCTCCGAGCAATATCTTGTCTCCCTCTTATCGTAGGTTACGGCAGTTCGCTCATACAATTCACAAACTGCTCGCCCCCCCTGACATAGACAGTATCTGTTGCTCAAACTTCATTTCATTCGTTTTCACATGCTCTTTCTTCAGGAGGGAGACAAAAAAACTTCTCATACGGAAGAGATTGAAAAAGGATACCTCGCAGAAAGTGGATTTTATGATACCTTTAATCAGTGATTAATTCCCATCTTGTTTTAATCGGGTAATCGTTACAAAAAAAGAAGATAGACGAAAGCAATTTGCTTTTGTTCTATCTTCTTTTGGTATATCTTATTTTTGAGAATGTTTCTCTTTAGTTAAAAAAACATTTCCGGCTAACATTATTGCAAAAATAATCTCTATTACCAGAAAAATTTGTTTCTTATTAAATCTACTACCATTATATGACAAATCCGAGTTAGTTGAAGGATTAAGCGCTCCTGCTCTCCCTTCTATTTTAGCAGAAACTTCTGCATCTTCCTTCAATTCATCTAACCACTCAGTAACAGAAAGTAAATGTTTACCATCAAAATTGGAAGATATTTGGAACTTTTGTGCAACCGGCAAAATAAACACAGTTTCATTCTCATCAATACACATAAAGGAATAATCCGTTTTATATTTCATAATATTACATAATACTGTATATCCTTTTTTTTGTGAAAGCTTTTCTATTGTATTCTTTGCATATCCAAAATTTGTTGCATCTCCTCCAAATCCAATAAGTTTCCATCTACCCTCTTCTTTTCCGACTGTCAAAAAAGTCTTAGGATGTCCATCCAAATCTAAAGTAAATTCCCACATATCCATATTATCCATAAGCAACTCATCACTTCTTGTTACTCTCTTTTCCAAATGAGATCTTCCAACAAATTCTATTCTATAACCTTGTCCCAGAGTAAGTCGTTCAACCTCTTCAGAAGATGAATAACCCCATTTTTCCGGATTACTGGCCAAATGCAACTTTACCATCTCTGCAACTGAAGTAGCTTCTTTCAATGCTTCGTCAGACATATCCAAATCTAATCCATATGAAAAAATACCATTAGAACATAATATCAACATAATAGAGACTATAAAAAAAATTTTTTTCATAACAAAACCTCCTATCATACTCTCAAATTAATTATTTGATAAATTATGAACTGTACCATCCCAAACATGTTGACTATTGGATACAAAACTCGTATAAGATAACGAATGAAATGCTCCATCTGCCGGATCCATATACTCAACATATCCACTTGAAGAAGATATTCCGTCATATCCATCTATAACCAATCCATGTCCACCACCCGAGTTCCACGACCAACCTGCATAAATAGGTTTATTATCATTAATTTCCGATTTGATATTATTATATGAAAGAGAATTCGCTTTCACCGTTCCGCTTACAGACCAATGTGCAAGCCCATCCTGAACTTCATCATCCGTTGCACCCTCATTTGGAAGATGGTTTCCCTTGACATATGCCACTACATTTGACTGCGATACAGAATGCCCAAAAAATCGAAGTATACTTTCAGAACATGCCGCCCAACACCAATTAGTACGTTGTTGCCTAACTCCAGAAATATTTACTGTTCCCATGTCAGACACTGCAAATATTTGCACAAAAAGTAAATGCACTATTATTGCCGTTAACAACATACATGAAAAGATTTTCTTATTACAGGTAAAATAATACTTTAATTGTTTTTCCATAAAAATACCCTCCCATACAAATATGCTTTGATAAACTTAACAAAAAATAAATCTTCCTTAATACTAAAAAATCTTCCTTATCCTATCAG
>JBGZJG010000012.1:0-21976 GCA_041848665.1 Filifactor sp. | reverse complement strand
CAATTCAAGGTTTTTATAGATAGATGTACACCTTGGTGTAATACACATGAGCCACATGCAAAACTATCTGCTGGTAAAAAAGGTTATACCATTGCATTGAGAACAGGTTCAAGTATGCCGGAATGTGAAAGAATCATTAGTAGTATTGAACATTTTCATGGTCATTTGGAAATTGAGTCTTGTGGTAAATTAGGTCTTTGTTCTATTGAGTATAAAGAAGATGTTGCTACAAGAATTGATGAAATAAAAGAATTTTGTAATATTATTTTAAACTGAAAAATCTCAGTTTCGCCTAATTGAATAGAACAATTTTAGAAACAGTAAATCAAAAAAGGTACTTGAAAAAACGCTTACTGTCGGTTTTCTCAATCAATTTTTCACTTTTATTTGTTTGACCATCTTTCGTTTTCAGATATGCCCTAATATAACAACGTCTTTATCCTCCAACGTTCTTTTTTCGTCTGATACAAAACTTCTTCAAATCTGCCTTTTCCAAACCCTCTTGCCGAAATAATCGTTGGCGGAGATAAAATTTTGGAAGAATTGGTGATTGTTTCATAATCAACCGAAACCAATTCGCCTGAAATCACTTTTTGTGCCTCACTCCTTGATAACCGAAACATTCCCGCCACGATTGCGTCCAAACGAAGAGAGCTTACAACAAAGTTCTGCTCTCTCAAATGCGGTTTAGAAATAACGATCTCCTCTTCTCCCACCTCGGAAAGTTTTACCGATACATTGGCAATTTTTTCAAGATGAAACAACAGATACTCTGTAACGGAAGATAAACAGATCACATAAGCGCCGTCTTCACACGGAAAAATATCGCCGATACATTCTCTTTTTATACCCATACCTAAAATACTACCCAGATAATCTCGATGCGTTACCTTCCGAAATTGAAAGTTTCCTTTTATTTTTAAGCATGACAAAAAATCCCGACTGTGATTTTCCTCATAATCGGGATAAATAGAAATAATCTTTCGTTCAGCAGAGGCAATCATTCCATCCAAAGAATAGCAAATACCATCCAAGCCTTCTAATATCTTTGCCGCTTCCCGCTGCTCATAAGGTGTCAAAAAATCGGTATATCTTCCTTGATAACTATATTGTACTTGTTGCACCAAATCCAATATGCGAACCATCTTTTCCTTGAGATGTGCATCCAAAATATGAGAAGTCCGTTTCTCCTTCTCTTCTTTTCTCATTTCATTTCCCTCTTAACTCTTACCAAAGTCTAAAATAAAAAGCCCAAAAGATAATTCTCTTTAAAATATCCAAAATGAAAATCGCAATAATAGGTGAAACATCTATATTTCCCAATCGTATATGTTTATACGTAAAATTTTCAATCGGTATCATAAATGGATCCGTTATCTGATACACAACTCTTGCA
The DNA here is from genome assembly GCA_041848665.1 of Filifactor sp. GTDB lineage: Bacteria > Bacillota > Clostridia > Peptostreptococcales > Filifactoraceae > Filifactor. The sequence continues at coordinate 20,580 of JBGZJG010000012.1, read as the reverse complement.
AATGGATAATACTGATTTTTTATATTTGGGAAAAAACTCAATAAAGCACGCAAAATAATCCCCCAATATAAAACCGCAAATAGGAGATTAATACTACGAAATAAAAACATATCTTGCTCCTTTTATTATTGCCACTTAAAGAAACCCTTGTTTTCCAAAGCTTTCTTTACCGTTCCATCAATATCGATAGACGGAGGTGCAAAGATAAAAATTCCTGTCGAAACTTTTGCTACATTTCCACTCATAGCATAGATAGCCCCATTCAAAAAGTGGAAGATTGTGTTGGAGATACTTGGATCGGTGATTTTTTCCAAATTTACGACACAAACCTTTCTATTTTTTAAACTGTCAACAATTCCCGGAATATCTTCATTGTATTGGGTCGGTTCATAAATCATTACCTTAAATTGACCCGAACTTGTATTTGCTCCGGTATTGAGACTGACAACCTTATTTCCCTGTTTCGGGAGAGAAATTACCTCATCCTCTTCTTCATAATCATCATACTCATCCTCATAATCGTCATTGTCGTCTCTCCATAAATACCCTTTTAATTTGTCTGTGAATTTTTCTGCCATATAAAAAACCTCCTTAAGCATAATTGCGTGTACCGAAAATTCCGGTACCTACCCTTACCATATTTGAACCTTCTTCTATTGCAACCGGATAATCGTTTGTCATTCCCATAGATAGATATTTCATCATTCCATTTCCGAGTTCCAACTGTTTTGCCTCATCAAAGAGTTCTCTCATCTGACGAAAATACCGCCTTGCCTCTTCTTTATCTTCTACGAAAGGTGCCATTCCCATCAAGCCCATAATCTGAATATGCGGATAATCTTTCGCTATCTGCCCGATAAATTCCAAAGCACCTTCCTTTGATAAGCCATGTTTGCTTTCTTCCTGTGAAATATTGATTTGCACCAAGCACTTTACTGTTTTACCGATTTCTTTTGCTCTCTTGTTAATTTCTTCTGCTAAACTGAGCCTATCCAAAGAATGAATCATTTCCACCTTATCAATAATGTACTTTACCTTGTTACTTTGCAAGGTACCAATCAAATGCCAACGTATTTCTTCGGGAAAACTGTCATATTTCTTCTGGATTTCCTGTACCTTATTCTCCCCAAAGTCATAAATCCCTGCTTCCATCGCTTCCTTCATTCTTTCTATCTCAACAGTCTTAGTAACCGCTATAAGAATGACCTCTTCTTGAAATATAGTCTCTTCTCTTCGTTGCGAAATAGTTTGTTTTACTTTCTCAATATTCTCTTTTATGCTCACTATCTCACCTTCTGTCCTTCCTTAACACTTGATGGATTTAATACAATACGATCATACAAATTAACCTCGTCATTCTTCTTTAAATCCCGAGGACTGTATCTGCAAACAACATACTCATTATCTTCCGTCAGCTTTTCCTTCAGTTTCCGGAACGAGGCCGTTCCTGTTTCATCGACTACATAAACGCCTTCTTCTTTATTTTCATTTTGAAAGATAGCGGATTTTGGAATTTTCAGCCCTTGACGGTCATCATACTCCACTTTAATGCGATGACATCTTTTTTCGTAAAAGCGAAACGTCTCATCTTCCACTCGAAACAATCCCAAAAACTTACCATCGTTTCCCTTGTGAAAATCTTCCAAATATGCGGTAACCTCTTGATCCTCTACATAAATCTTAACCGGTTGTTCGGAGACAATATGTTTAATGTCCTCTTTTTCAACTTGACATGCAAAATAATAGTGAAAATTATAGACAACTTTTCCAATAGGATGCCCTGCCAATATTTTTTGCTTTACATCAACAAGATTTTTGTCTTTTACTTTTTCGATTTCAGACACTGTAATTTTATTGCGATTTTCAAAAGTAAATGTATCCTCATACCCATCGCTGTAAGCTACTACAACTCCTGTCATAGGTGTTTTGATAAAATAATTGCTACCGTTGATTTGTGCCAGCAAACTCTCCTTTTCCTTCTGAAGCTCTTCCTTGGTCAAAGGTGTCCCTTCCGTACTCTCCTGCAAAAATCGTTTCTGTTCATTGAGCAAAACAATCTGCTCCTTCAATGAAGCCAAGTATTCTGTCTCTCCGGAAAAAATACGTTTCTGCAAATCCGCATACAATGCCTGCAACTCTACATTCTTTTTATTGATTATGCTGTTGATATTCTCTTGTGCCGAAGCATCCGTATTTTGCTGAAGTTTGTAATTGATAAGCCGCAAATTTTCCTGCAAATCATCTATATCATACCCGCTCTTTATTTCGGCAATATGAGTACCAGCACGCACACGCTCCCCATCTGAGACAATATATTCCACATATCCTTCACGAGGAATGGAGATGGTTTGTTCTTTTCGTATCAAGACAGCTTTTTTTTCACCGGCATTTACAATTCTGCCGACATCAACATATCCTGTCTTTATGACAGCCGCATTAAGTGTACTGATAATATTGTAGACAAAAAACATCAAGACTGCTATGATTGTAAATACCCAACCGACTCTTGCATTCAATTTTGTCTTACGACGTTTTCTTCGTCTTTTCGTTCCCATTTTGTCTATCCTTCTTCATTGTGCAAAGAAATTAGATATAGTAACCCATTTTTAAAAAACATTATATTTAGTTTATTCTACATTTTTTTTCATAAAAAAGCAATGCTTTTCCTATAAAATACACTTTTTGAAAGGAATTTAATCCCACAATACAAAATTATTTTAAAATTTTTTTCAAATGCTACAAAAACAAAAAATTCCACAAAAATGGAATTCTTTGCTTTTGTCTTTTATTCATTTATTTCTTGCCAATCGTTGCTTTACATTTCATCTGCCACAACAACCTCATATCCGTTTTTCTTGAAAGCGGCAACTTCTTTGCCGATACGGTTTTCTTTTATTTTATAAATGGATGCGATATGACCTTCCACAATTTTTTCATCTGCAAAAGCAAGTGCTTTTGGATAGAATTGTTCATCTGCAAAAAGAACAGCATATCTCTTTCCTTCTTCCGGAGGTTCAAATCCTTGCTCCTTCAAAATTCCGATAATACGCTCAAATCCTATGGAAAATCCGACTGCCGGAATACTCTCTTTACTGAATTTGGTCAAAAGTCCGTCATAGCGTCCCCCACCTGCGACGGAACCGCCAAAATCGGGAGTGATAATTTCAAAAATCGGGCCGGTATAATATCCCATCCCTCTTACCAACGTTGCATCAAATTCAATCGGATAATATCTCGATACAATATCCATCAATTTTTTCAAATCCTTTGCATATTCAGAAGTCATTTCAGATAGCGGTTTCTTGAAATTAACAAGTAAGTTTTCAATGATTTTTTTATCATATCCTTTGTCGGAAAGTTCTTGAATAACGCCTTCTTCTCCGACTTTGTCCTTTTTATCGGCAGTAATGCATACCGTAGAAAAATCCTCTTCCGCAAATCCGGCTTCCAAAACCAAATCCTTCAAAATTCTTCTATCGTTAATTTTGATAACAAAATTTTTAAACCCGATTGCATACAATGCTTTCGGTACGGTAAGCATCAAATCAATTTCGGCATAAATACTCGGATCGCCCAATGTGTCGATATCACACTGCACAAATTGACGATATCTTCCTTTTTGGTTGCGTTCCGCCCGAAATACATTTCCCATTTGAAATGCCTTAAACGGCTTGGTCAATTCATTTAAATGATTGGCATAAAAACGGCTCAACGGCAATGTCAAATCAAAACGCAAGCCCAAATCACACAAATCGTCTTCCGTCTGTGCTTTTTCCAAATTTAACTTATCTCCCCGTTTTAACACTTTAAACAACATACGGAGATTTTCTCCGCCTTCGCTGTTGGTCAAATTTTCCAAATTTTCCAACATCGGTGTTTCTATCTGTGTATATCCTCTGGAGGCATATGCCTCTACAATTTTTTTCGTAACCCAGTTTCTAAGTCTCATATCTTGAGGCAATAAATCCTGCGTTCCCTTCGCCGGTTTGGACGATAATTTTTGCATTGCATTCTCTCCTTTTTCCCGTTCAAAATTTTATCTTATACGATTTATCCGTTTTCTCGAATTCAAATCCGTCATCTGAAAAAGCATCAAATGATTGCATTTCCAATGCCGTATTCGTTCCGTTTTTCACTTTCATTTTACTTGAATATCTTTTGTTCTCAGACACACCATAATTACGGTATTGTCCTTCTGTTTTCAAAAATAATGTCGCTTCTATGCTTCAATATCATCTCTCAAATAAATTTGCCCGTCAGCCTTCGGCCCTCTGGAACGACCGACAAACAAAACTAAAATAAGCAAGGTGCTGATGTACGGAACCATTGAAATTAATTGTGATGAAATGTTAAGGTCAGTCATACCCAAGAAAATCGCCATTGCCTGTGCAAATCCGAAAAATAAACATGCTCCAAGTATTCCATGTGGTGTCCATTTTCCAAAAATCAGTGCAACCAAAGCAATAAATCCTTGTCCCGATACCAATGTTTGTCGAAAACTCGACACAATCGCCAAGGAAAGAGAAGCACCACCGAAACCGCCCAAAATTCCTGATACAACAACTGCCATATAACGAATAAAATATACATTAATGTTCAACGTTTCTGCCGCTTTCGGATGCTCTCCCACCGCGATATGGCGAAGTCCATATTTGGTTCGATAAAAATATACCCACAACACAACAACTAAAAGCAAAGCAATATACACCGTTGCATACTGTGCAAAAATATAGCTTAACGCCGGATGATTTGCCAATGCCTCTTTAAATAAAATCGGCATTTTATTTTCGACTGGTTTTGTTTGTGTCGCACCTTCAAAAAACAAACGACTCATAAACAATGCAATCCCGGGTCCCAAAAAATTGATTGCAATTCCCGAAACAATCTGGTCCGCACCAAAGGTAATTGAAACGACTGCATGAACCAATGCCAGCAATCCTCCCGCAATTCCTGCCGCCGCAAAAGCAAGCCATGGATTTTGCGTATAAAAACCCACCGTTGCCGCAACCAATGCTCCGATTGTCATAATTCCTTCCAACCCCAAGTTGACCACTCCGGATTTTTCACTCATTAACCCTCCCAACGCAGCATATAACAAAGGTGTGGCAAACATGAGTGTATTTCCGATAATTAACGCAATCCCTGTAACACTAAGCATGATGTGCCCCTCCTTTTTTTCGTTTCAGTTTCTTCGATAGTATCTTTATAAACAACGGCATTGCCGAGAATAAAATAATCGTTCCGATTACAATTTGGATCATTTCATAGGGTGCTCCCATTGCACGCTGAATTTGTGCTCCTCCATACTTCAATCCACCAAAGAACAATCCGCTGAACAAAGCTCCAATCGGGTGACTAAATGCCAAAAGTGCCACTGCCATTCCATCAAAGCCGTTTCCTTCCATTCCGCCCAAAGTGGCGACATTACCGGTAACGCCTAAAACTTGTGTTGCACCGCCCAAAGCACAAATTGCACCACTAATCGCCATAGAAATTACCAAATTCTTTTTGATATTAATTCCACCATATTCTGCCGCATCCGAATTGAAACCTACCGCCTTAAGCCCATAGCCCAAAGTTGTCTTTTTCAATATAAACCAAAGAATAACGGCAGTTATAATTGCCAACAAAAATCCCAAATTGACCGGTGCCGCAAAAAAATCTTTAATAAACGGATTGGTTGATGTCTTTTTCAATTCCGTAAACAACTTGATGCTCGCCGACGGCTGAATGGAATAAGAAGCTTCACTGTTGGGTTTCTTAACCATAGGCAAATATACAATGAAGTTATTGAGATAAAATGCAATCCAGTTGAGCATAATGGTCGTAATAACCTCATTGACACCGAATTTTGCCTTAATATATCCTGCAAGTCCTCCCCAAAGTGCACCTGCAATTAAAACAGCCGCTAATACCGTTGTCACATGAAGAATTGGCGGCAAATGAAAAACATATCCTATCCACGCCGCAACCAACGAACCTACAATATATTGCCCTTCCGCTCCAATGTTAAATGTTCCCGTTTTAAATGCAAACGCCACTCCAAGTCCGGTAAAAATAACCGGTGTGGCTCGAATAATCGTCCATGAAATATACTTCGGTCTTCCGAAAATTCCTTTAAAAATAACCGCATAGGCTTGCAAAGGATTAAATCCCGCAGCAAGCAATGTGATTGCTCCAAAGGTAAATCCTAACAATAACGAAAGCAAAACAAAAAATAATTTATTATTCTTTTTCATTGAGTTTACCTCCTGCCATTAATATCCCAAGTTCCTTTGCTTGCGTATCTTTGGCATCTTTCATTCCAACAATTTTCCCGTCATAAATAACAGCAATTCGATCGGACAAATCCATAACCTCATCCAACTCAAAAGATACCAACAAAACCGTTTTATTTTTATTTCTCTGTTCCACCAAATACTTATGAATAAACTCGATTGCTCCTACATCCAATCCTCTGGTCGGCTGTGATGCAATCAAAACATCGGGATCATTTTCAATTTCTCTTGCAAGAATTACTTTTTGCTGATTTCCGCCTGATAATGCGCCGGCAATCGCATGAGAGTCTGACGGTCGGATATCATATTTTTCAATTAATTTCTTTGAATGGGTTTCAATGGTCTTAAAATTCAAAAGCCCGCCTTTACTCATCGGTTCCTGTCTGTAATTCTCCAAAATCATATTCTCTGAAATGTCAAAATCCAAAACCAATCCTCGTTTTTGTCTATCCTCTGGAATACAACTCATTCCATTGTCGATAATTTCTCTTACAGTGCTTTTTGAAATATCCTTGCCGTTTAATACAACCGAGCCGTTTTTTATCTTTCGAAGTCCTGTGAGCGCTTCAACAAGCTCCGACTGTCCGTTCCCGTCGACCCCTGCAATTCCTAAAATCTCGCCTCGCTTTACATCCAGGCTGAAGCCTTTTAACGCTTCAACTCCACGATTGTCCTCCACGACAAGATTACGAATAGACAACACCGTTTCTCCGACCTCTTGCTCCTTCTTATCAACGGAAAACTGTACCTTTCTTCCTACCATCTTTTCCGCCAAATCATTTTCATTTACCTCAGATACTTTTATCTTATCAATGAATTCTCCTCGTCGAATAATGGTACAATAATCTGCCATTTGTTTGATTTCCGCCAACTTGTGCGTAATGATGATAATCGACTTTCCCTGCGCCGTTAGATTTTCCACAATTTTGATAAATTCTTCAATCTCCTGTGGTGTCAAAACAGCCGTCGGTTCATCAAAAATCAAAATATCCGCACCACGATACAATGCTTTGAGCATCTCAACTCTCTGCTGCATTCCTACGGAAATATCTTCAATTTTTGCATCGGGATTCACATGAAGTCCATACTTTTCGGAAAGCTCCACAACTTCTTTTCGTGCTTTTTTCATATCCAAAAAACATCCGCCTTTGGTAAACTCATTTCGCAAAATAATATTTTCCGTTACCGTAAACGGTTCAATAAGCATAAAATGTTGATGCACCATTCCAATTCCGTTTTCGATTGCAATTTTTGGTGACAATTTGTCATAAATATGTTCTCCAATTTTAATTTCTCCGGAAGTAGGCGGAAACATTCCATACAAAATATTCATCAATGTTGTTTTTCCTGCTCCGTTTTCACCCAAAAGAGCATGTACCTCTCCCTTATGTAAATCGAAATTTACTTTATTTAAAACAGTGTTCTCTCCAAATTGCTTTGTAATCATTTTCATCTCAATCAATGTTTGATTTAGATCCATATTACTCAAGATAACTCCTCCTCTATATAAGTATAGCTTGGCAAACGCCAAGCTATACTGTCAAAACTTATATCCGTTATCCTTATTTCAAGCCGTCTACAAATTCTTTATATGCCGCTTCAGTAGTAGGAACAACTAACGTACCATCAATTACTTGTTGTTTCAATGCTTCTGTCGCTTCTTTTACATCGTCCGGTACCAATCCGTTTTCTGCATAAGCAATATCAACAGATGAATCGGCAAGACCATATACCATAGTAGTTCCGCCATCAAATTTTCCATCATTAATCAATTCTTTGGAAACCAATTGAATTGCTTGACCCACTCCTTTGATTGTAGAAACCAACATATGGTCAGGTGCCAAATAGCTTTGGTCTCTATCCACACCGACAACCCATTTGTTTGCTTCTTTTGCCGCTTCAATAACACCGTCTCCGGTTCCGCCTGCCGCATGGAATACAACATCAGCACCTTGTTGGTACATTGTGGTTGCAATTGCTTTTCCTTTTGCAGGATCTCCGAACGCTTCCGCATACTGAGCAATTACTTCAATGTCTTTTCCCATTTCTTTTGCGGCTACTGCCACACCGGCTTTATAACCGAATTCAAAGTTTCCGATTGCTTCACTTGTAACTCCGCCTACAAAACCCACTTTGCCTGTTTGTGTCATTTTTCCTGCAACATATCCTACCAAGAAAGAGTTTTCTTGATCCTTAAATAGAACACCTACCACATTTTCCGGTGTTTCATCTCCGTAAGAATAGTCAATGATTGCATACTTTTGATCCGGATTTGCTTCCGCCGCTTCTTTCAATATATCTCCAAACTTAAATCCGATTCCCCAAATCAAAGCGTTATCTCCATCCAACGCATTTTCCAAATTAGGAATATAATCCGAATCTTGTTTTGATTCTTGATAACTGATTTTTACCTTATCCGCACCCAATTCTTCTTCCAAAGCTTTTAAGCCTTCATATGCGGATTGGTTAAATGACTGGTCATTTACCCCACCGGTATCGGTAATCATAGTAATTCCCATTGCTCCCGTACTTGTTTCGGAAGTTTCTTTTTCTTGTGTGTCTCCTTCAGTCGGTGCAGTTGTACCGCCGCAAGCCACCAAACTGAATGCCATTACTGTTGCTACGGCACCTGCTAATAATGCTTTTGCATACTTCTTCATAAATAATTCCCTCCATTTTTTGCATAGCTACAAAATTTTTAAATAATCTATTAGATATTCTACAACAAATTCAGTTGATTGTCCAGCAAATTAAGCTCGAATATTCGACTATTATAGTTACATAAAAATACCGCTATCAAATATAAATCCTTCCCAAACAAATTTTTTATCACTCTGCCGATTTCTTTTTTTATGATTCATGCCGGGAGTGTATCTGAAAACGCATTAATCATCCCATCTCTCATAAAAAACCATCTCTTCTGTACCGGTTTCCCAAAAGTTAGGACAAAAAATAACGTAGCAGCCATAAAACTGCTACGCTTAAAAAGTCTAACTTTTCGGGGTCACCTCATTCTTTATCGAGATGGTTTTTTCTCTAATACGACTGATACGCTATCTTTACTGCAAAATTTTGATAGCCCCATTCATTTTTATTGTTTCTGAACAAAGGTTTCGGAATTTCTTTATTTCGTTTTCCAAGTTATTGTATTCCTTAAAAATTATTTATCTGTTTTTTCGGTATATCTTTGCAATATACTTGCAATTTCAGCTCTTGTTATTATTGCCTTCGGTCTTAGGGTATTATCTTCCATACCTTTGAAAATTCCATTTGTCACCGCCCATTTCATTGGAATACTTGCCCAAGAAGAAATGTCATGTGCATCTTTGTATCCGTTTAACTCCGCACTTGTGCTCACATCAATTCCTCTTGCTCTTGCAAAGTTATACAAAATCGTTACCATTTGTTCTCTTGTGATATTGTCATTTGGTTGGAACATGGTTTTATTAATACCTGCTGCAATCTTATTTCCTACAGCCCAATCAATGGCATTTTTATACCAGACAGTTCTTTCCACGTCTTCAAATAGATAGATACTCTCACTTTGCGGTCTGCCTGCAAGATTATATAATATTTGCACTGACATAGCTCTGGTAGCATTTGCATTCGGTGCAAATCGATTATATGCGACGCCTTCCATAAGTCTCTTTTTTGTAACATAAGCAATTGATTTTGCATACCATCTGTTCGGATTTACGTCTATGAAATTCACAACTTCTTCTTGCATCATTTCAATTTTTTTCTGTGAAATTTCTTCTGTCTTTTTGTTTTTCAAATTTTGCGTATCGGAATTCTTTTTATCACGCTCTTTTTTATACGATTTTTCAGAAGAAGAATTTTCATTCGGAACAAATGGATTGATAGGCGTCGGAGCAAGCTCCTTTGTCCCCGAAATCGGATTGTATTCTGCTATTACTTTATTCAATTCTTCTGCCGCTTTATCCAAAACAAACTGTTCCGTTGAAGTATCAATTTGTTCAAGCACTTGTCGTGCCTTTTCGACCGCTTGCACCAGTTTGTCATGAATTTCCTGCGTAACCCAATATTTCCCCTTTTCCACGCTTATCGCATCAACAGCCACTTCAACCTTTTCTTGTTTTGCCAATGCCAATTTTATCGCATTTTCCAATGCTGTCTTATCTAATTGAGGTATTGTTCCTTCTTCTTTTTTATATATAATAACCTTCATTTCCTGCGGTGAAAAATAATATCCGTCTTTTGACAACTTTACGGTCAACATTTCTCCATTTTTCAGTATAATATTTTCGATATGGATAATATACTCACCATCTGTTCCCAAAACTTTTTCGATACTATTTACCTCTGCTCCATCAATGACTATATTATCCTGCTCCAAATTTGATATATCTTCCGACAATTTCAAAGTCAAGGCAGTGGTAGTTGTAACATTTGCTTCTCCATCTGCCTTCAAACTTTCAAAATATACCGTTTTTCCGTACGGTGTACTTTTTGTTCCTTTCAATGGATTGTAATCGCTCATTGCCTCATTTAGTTTCGTAACAGCATTATCAATATCTTCTTGCTTTTGAGCATCTCGCATGACATTTTGTGCTTCTGAAATCGCTTTTTCCAATTCAGCTTGTATTTCCTGCGTAACCCAAACGTTATCCTCTTCGATGTCCTCTCCGTTTTGCTTACTTACCCGGACATCTTTCCGTTTTGCTTGTGCAAATCTGAGTGCTTGTTCAAGCTCCTCAAGCTTTAACGGAGTTTTCTCAAATATTGCCGTAATAACAACATCTTCGTCAGGCATAAGAAACTCGCTGTTATCTATGTTAATGTGATTATACTTAATTTCTTTTACTCGGTATCCTTCCTCCGACGTAACCGTCAAGCTAATTCCTTCCCCTTGAACTGCATGTGTTTCATCTGTTTCTATCGTTCCATTCTCACACGGTTCTATCTTAATGGTATGCAATGTCTTTTTCTTTTGAATTTTTGCAACAATCGCAACCTTTTCTGCCGGCATAGAAAACGCAATCTCTTCCCTTCCGTTTGCCGCAACAAATGTATTGTTCACAAAAATTCCCGCCAACTCTTTGTTTAGTTCGGTCACATTAGCTTTAACACTCACTTGCTGTGCTTCTTTTGCATTCTCATTGTCGCAGGTTAGCACAACTCCGTCTGTTTGTTGTATTTCAATCGGATACTCTGCAGTTAAAACCTCATCTTTACCATACTTGATATCCAACTTGGTACGTTCTTGATTAATGGTTATTATAACCTTAGGTCTATCAACAAAAAAACCTTGCTTTGCACTAAGATCCACAATTAATTCATATTTTCCGTAAGGAATGTTTTGTAATTCCATACGATCAAATGTTCCTGCCATTGCAAAATTCAAATCTTCAGCTTGCTTATCCATTCGTTTTAAATGGAAAATATACGGCTTATCTGTCTGCATATTTCCACTGAATTCATAGAAATCAGAAAACTTATTATTCCAATTTGACCAAATGGCAAGAGTTCCTTTTTTGTCGAAATTTGCAAAACTCTTCCAATCAAATACAATTTTACTTCCATCCGTGCTCGGTCCTAAGCAAAATTCTTTTTCCGTTTTATCAATGTCATATCCATCAATAAGATTTCTTGCCTTTATTTTATATATTCCGTAAGGAAGATTGCTTAAATTTGTAACTTCTGTTCCTTGTTCATTTTCTACCTGATAACTTACTCCAAGGTTCCCTGTTAATTTTCCGTCTACTCTGGTTTCGATTGAAAAACGTCCAAAATCATTTGCAGACTTTTTATGAATAACAAATTTCGGCGCAGCACTTTTGCCCGTCAAATCGACTTCTATCTGTGCAGGATCTGCATAATATCCTTCCGGAACATTTAGCTTTACGATATAAAATGCAGGTGGCAGATTCATCAAATTATCCGTAATCTCTCTACCGTTCCATTTATGGTTTGCCTCTGTCGCATCACGATAAATTGCCGTTACGGCAATTTCCTTTTCTGTAATTTTGCTGTCTCCAAAGTCAAACTGCGGCAAAATTTGATGCAACTTCGGTCCAACATATAAAAATGGCAAATTTTTATTTTCTGTTACCCCTCCTGTTTCATCAACTTCAAATTCCAACTTTTCCGGAATTAATTTCCATTCTTTATCTGTACTTACTACTTCAGCCGTCCATTTTCCCGGTGTAAGGTTTAAACCAAAATAACAACCTCCACTACCAAATCCGACTTGGGATTTCCCTTCAACGGAAATTCCATCCTCATTTGTCACAATAATTTTAGGGCGTTCTGCCATTCCAAAATCCCCTTTGGGAGCAGAGGTAAGAATCGGCAGTTTTAACGGCTGTAAATACTGATATTTTAAATTAAATGTTACTTCCGCAGTTGGAATGTCTTGTTTGATTTCAAATGCCTTTTCCCGTTCTGTGTCATTTTTGGGAATATAGTTTAAAGTCTTCATTTTCAATTTCGCAGTATAGGCTCCATACGTCAAATTCTTCAAATCCAACTGCACTTGATTTTTGTCATCAATAACCTTAATTTCGTAATCTGTTTCTTTTAAACCATAAGCTCCTTCTAATTTTACGGAAACAGAACCTGTTTTACCATCACTAAGCAATGCTTTTAGTGAACTGAAATAAGAATTACCTGCAAAATCCGTTACTCTTAAATAGGTGGAGGAAAGCGTATTTTCATCATACGAAACGGTAATACAATTATCTTGTGCAACAGCTACATCAGTTGTATCTTGTGTAATGATAACACCGTCTGCATCATAGTGTTCCAACTGTACAGACTTAATACCACTCCCACGTTCTTCCAATATGGCTGTTATTTTTTGCTGTTCATTCTTTATATCAATAAGCTTTGGAGCAGTTTTATCAAGATAGACCTTAAATTCATATCTTTGTTCTTTTGCATTCTTATCGACACCTTTAGCACTAAACACAAAGGTATACTCTCCCTCTGTACACTCCAAATTTTGATTGCCGTTTCCATCCCAAACATATTCTTCACTTTCGGAATAGAGCGCTCCCGCACTGCCATCAGATGCAGTCGCTTGATTTTTTCTTCCGACTTCAACAATTCCAAGCATGCCCTTTTCTCCCGAATATCCGTTTTTCCCCTTATACACAAGCTGATTTGAAGAATTATAGACTTCAATATGATCTTGTATATATTGAGAAATAAATGTTGCTCTCATTTTTACAAAATCTTGTGATCCATCATCATTTGGAGAAAAAGCAATTTTTTCTTTCTGAAAGGTACGTACCTTTGCTTGTTCGGGTGTCGTTTCTCCTAATACAACCGTTTTGCCATCCACCGTACTCATCAATGCGGTAAAAGGATTGTTTTCTCTCGCATTTCTTGTGCGATAATATTTCGGTACATCCTGTGATGTTTCAGAAAGATCCTTATATTCATAAATCGGTCTTTCGATTACAGGAGTATCATAGAACTCAACTTTATTTCCATCTTTATCTGCCTTACAAAAACCGATGTACGGCAAACCGATATCACATTGTCCCGAAACAGAGCTTTCCAGCCGAACAAACCCCTCTATAAAATAACCGTTGATAAACTTCTTACTGAGTTCTTCTCCTTTTTTCGAAATATCCACAGGAATTGTAATTTCTTCACTCGTTCCCGGCTGCAAAGTGATTTTTCTATCCAAAGAAATGTCTTCCACAACTCGTTGTGCTCCCACCGGAACAATAAAACTCGGATTATTTTCATCCAACCGATCAGTTTGAACGGTTGCAATGACTTTATCAAAAATAATTGTTTTCGTTTTGCTGATATTATGAACCTTGAATGTCAAGTCAAATTTTGTATCCATGCTGCCAAGATTTATTTTTGCAACATCTCTTGTTCCATCCAAACTCGCAACACTGACAAAAGCATAAGTTGACAATACATTATTCTTATTCATAATGCCTGCACCCTGTTTACGAGGAGAAGCATACGGATCTCCCTTTATTTGCGTATGCGGCACGGCAGTAGACATAAGCATATTTTTTAAGAAATCATATTGTTTCATTTTTTCTTGGTCCACATCATATGGAAGTTGTAAATCCGCATCTTTTTTGATACGTTCCTGCAACAAAGCTGATACCCCCGTAACTTGAGGTGCCGCCATAGAAGTGCCTGATTTATCCGCATGTGTATTGCCCGGTTGTGCCGCCCAAACATGACCTCCCACCGCTGTAATTTCCGGTTTTAAATCAAATTCTGGTGTAGGACCCCAACTCGAAAAATAGGAAAGATCTCCTGCACTATCCAATTTAAATGTTTCAATTTCCTTTCTTAAAGTAATTTCTACCCCTTGATTTATTTTCTCCTTTAACTTCATTCCATCATTTCGGCGAAGAAAAACCGCCGGGATATTCGGATCATGAATTCCCATATTTGTCCACTCATTACTGTCTGTATTATCATAAATAATAGCTGCCTTTGCCCCCTTTGCCGCAACAAGCGATACTTTCTCATCAAAACGATTGTATCCTCGCTCAACCAACACCGCTTTGCCACTCAATGCATCGGCAGAAAGTTTTTCAATTTCTTCCTTTGTTGCATAACCCACATCAACCAACGGTAAATTTTGATTATAAGAATCTATGACAGCCTCATCTGCACAAGGATAGTACGGAATTTTTTCACTTCCGCTTTCCAAATACGGAAGTCTCACGCTGTCACTATCCAAAGATGCAACCGCTAACATATCCGGTGTCAATGCAGGTGCAGAAATGGTTCCATAATTTGGCTGATCTACTTTCGGCGGTTGCAAATCTGCATCCGTATAACTGCTGTTTCCTGCCGAAACATTGATAAGAACACCTGCACTCCTTGCTTTTTGAAGTGTCTGAAGAACTTCTTCGCCAACATGTTTCAAAGTGGAAGATGGTATCCCGAAACTTAAATTGATGGAAGATGCTCCAAGAAGCACACTTTGTTCAATCGCTCGTATATATTTGTCCGGTGTAGCAAGATCAGACTCTCCTGCAAGCACACTCATTGCAAGAATTTGTGCCGCCGGTGCCTGCCCTTTATACCCTTTGGATGCCGCCGCAATGGCTGCTACATGTGTCCCGTGAGAGTTTCCTTCTTCGGAAACATCAATCGAATTATTTGCAAAATTGTAGCCGTAAGGAAATTTGTTATTAATCCATTGTCCCTTAAATTTGTTTTGCTCGTCCGAAATAGAACTGTTTAATTGAGCAATCATGCTGTTCATTTCTTCCGTATTCGGATACTTGCTTCCTTCCATATCATCCATTACAAAATCGGAATGTCCCGTATCAAACCCGGTATCAATGATTGCAATAAGTTCTCCTCTGCCCTTCAATTCTTTCGGATCATATACGCTTCGGCTCATTCTCATCATTGCCGATCTTTGCGGCAATTCGTCCGATACGGAAATCGCTTCATAATTTGGAGAAATTCTTTCTACCTCTTCCATATCCGCAATTTTCATTAAATCAACGACAGACAGTTCCGCCTTCAAAACTTGCCCCAACACATGACTGACTGCCTCCACCGGAAAGCTTGACGGTAATTTATCTTCTGCTTTCTTTAGAAATTCCTCTTGATATTGCTCAGATAATGCAATTTGATTACAAATACTCTCTAACGAAGAAAAGGAAAAATCTTTTGCTTTATATTCTTCCTTTTCTTTCAACACAATCAAAACCGGAATATCTCCGGATAAATTCCATAAACTTTCATTTTCTTCAAGTTTTCCGCTGTCTTTCAAACGTTTTTCCAAAGTAGAAAGCTTATCATTAAGTTCCACCGATTGATCTTCCTTTGACGATAAATCCGTTTCCGTTATTTCATCGGCATGCACTTGCAAAACATTCATGTTTGTCAAGCAAAGCAGCATTGCCAAAAAGAAACTCATGATATTTTTCATTCTTTTCATACAGATTTTCCTTTCCTTAAAAAATCATTGATAATAATTATCTTTTACATTATATACTTTCTATATAAAATGTCAATCCAAATATCACTAATTAATAATGTTATAACGAAACAATCTATATTTTTGTGCTATATTAAATTCAAATAAAAAACATATTTTACCAAAATATAATATTTATTTTCTTATGGCTTCAAAATTTGACAAATGGCATTTCGACATTTTACGATTGCCTGCTCCATTTCCTCTTCACTGATAATAAGTGACGGATTAAAGTAGAGAACATTACCGAGCGGTCTTAATACAAGACCTTCCTTCAATGCTTCCTTATAAATTTGATAGCCTACTCTCTTTTCTGCTTCAAATCCTTCTTTCATTTTTTATCTTCTACCAATTCGATTGCGTTAATCAACCCCAGTGTTCGAATTTCTCCCACATACGCTTTATCTGCAAATCCCTCGTGCAATCTCCTCTTTAGATACTTGCTTTTTTCGTTTACCTGTTCCAAAATTTTTTCTTCCTCTAAAATATTCAAAACTGAAAGCGCCACACTACAACCGAGCACATTTCCGCCGTAAGTATGACTGTACATAAAGGATTTTCCCTCGTTATAATCGGAATAAAACGCTCGATAAATTTCGTTCGTGGGAATAGTAATTGCCAAAGTTTCATTTTTTACCTCCCCATTTCATACACCGACAAAAGCAAAAATAATTTTTATGTAAATAGTCTTTGCAGTACTTCTTTTTCCATCTTTAAATCCGTATCATTTTTACTTACCTTCGCAATAATCGGAATACCGGTTATCTCTTCAATCATAAACGCATTATCCTTTTCCATAACTTTCTCCGTGTAATGATTTAAAATCACGCCCCGTACCCCTATTTTTTTCAAACGCATATATTCTATGGTCAACACAGTTGCATTAATCGTGCCAAGTCCTGCTGTCGCAACAATAATTGCCGGAATGTCCAACCACTTTACAATGTCTTCCAGAAAGATTTTTTTCTCGTCATAGCGAACAGGACAAATAATTCCGCCGCTTCCCTCGACCAATACATAGGGATACCTCTTGCTCACTTCTTCATAATCTCTTTGCACAACCTCTGGTTCCACAGGATTTTCTTCTATTTTTGCCGCCAAATGCGGAGAAAGTGCATTTTTATACAAATACGAGAGAAGGGTATCTTCTTCTTGTCCGATTCCTCCGATACGATTGACATAACCGGCGTCACTTTCCGCAATACTTTTCGCACCACTCAACGCCGCCTTGTAATACCCCGTCTCAAAACCATATTCCTTCATCTTCTTTGCCAAGAGTGCAGTTACATAAGTCTTGCCGACATCTGTTCCCGTTCCCGTTACAAAAAGTCCTCTACTCATTATCGTTCCTTCTTTCCTGTTTTTCAGCAATCTCAAATATTCCTTCTCTCCTCTGTTATCCTCTCCAAAGAGACTGTATCGGCAAAATACGTTTTGCAAGCATCGCCGCTAAAATGCAAAGTAAAATATCTCCGGGTACTGCAAGAAAAAAACAGTAAAAGAACAAATTCCATAAGCTTATCCCCGTTCCCAAATAATACGTTGTAATCCCCCAAACATAGACCATACCGAAACCATACACTACCAAAAGTCCCGCAAAATTCGCCCAAAGCGCACGAAAAAAACTCGGATTGGAAACCTTGTTTGCGATTTTGCCCGTCACATAAGCCCCTACCGCAAACCCGATTATGTAGCCAAACGTCGGTTTAAAAAGATACATCGGCCCTCCGCCTTCCGTAAAAACCGGCAAACCTGCAAGTCCAAGAAAAATATACAGCAGCACGCTCATCGCTCCAAGCTCCGCTCCCAAAAATAATCCCGCACTCATTGTAAAAAGAAGTTGTAACGTAAAAGGCACCACAGGCACCGGTACACGAATAAAAGCCCCTACCACAATCAACGCTGTAAACAATGCACACATTGTCATCTTACGTACCTTTCCTCTTTCCACTGTTTGTTCACTCATCCCTTTTTCCTCCTCTTAATCATCAAATTTCTAACAGAATATATTATTCCAATCCATCGACAGAAAAAAACAATCTGTGAATTTGTCCTGCCCTTCCTTCTCGATTTTTCTTCTTAAAGTAAACCATACTTTATTTTTATTGTCAACTATTTATTGTTAATTAATTTACAATAAGATTTTAAATGAACCAAGATCACGCAAAATGATATTATACCATTCTCAAATAAATTAGACCTATGACTTAAAATACATCTCTCCCTCATCAGAGGCAACCAAGAAGCTCAATTAAAGAAATAAGCCGATCAAAATATGCAAAACGAAAAAACATTCTAATACGAAACTATATTTTTATATAGTATTTAATATGAGATAGCAACATATGAACGAGTATGACCGTTTCACAAAGTAATATTGCCGTTTTTATTTGACAGTTGTATTAATTGCTATATACATACAAAAAGCGAAGTTCTCTGTACCACTCTCCAAAAACCGGCACATTTTATTCCAATTTTTTAAAGCAGCAGAAACTTCGCTTTTCGTATGGTCTAAAAGATATTTTTCCCTCTTGTTTTTTCTCCCTCAGCCAACTTCGTTGATACCTTCCTCGTAGTTATAGGTTACAACAAATAAGACACATTCCTTTCCTCACTCTGACAAGGGAGGTGCGGTTTTGCATCATTTTTATGCAAAATGCGTAGAGAGATATTTTTTCAATCCTTGTTTTATTTTTTCCACACTTGTTTGTTTTTCCTCTCCTTCAGTCAACAAGGAGTAATCAACAAATGATATTTATTCTTCGACCATGACTTGTTTGGTTACGGTGATTTGTTTTGCGGTATTGTTCCATGTCATTTCCGCTCCGATTGTCTTTCCTATGTTGCTTATGGTTAGGTAGGTTCTTCCTTCTTTTACAATCGGTTTTACGTCGCTTGTATATTCTTTCGTTTCTCCGTTTGTTTCGGTAACGATAATTTTGTTACTATTGATCGGTATACTTACGATGCTGTCATGGTCTTTTAAGGTTACGGTTTGCATTTTTTGGCTCCATTCCACTTTCATTCCGAAACTCTCTGCCGCATATCTTAACGGTACCATGGTTCTTCCTTTGCTGATAAATGGTTTTGCATCCATTTGTCTCTGTCCTTCGCTTGCTTTGTCTTTGCTTTTGATGTTTTGTTTCATAAGGTTTGAGCCTATGGTAAAGATTGTGGTTCTGGTTTCAATTGTCGGTTGTTTGTCTTTTGTATTGTTATTCGGGTTGATAATTGGCACAATGTTCGGTTCTGTCTTTTTGAAGGTTGCTCCGACCATTACTTTTTTGCTCGGCATAAGGAAGGTGTATTGGTTGTCGTTTTTCTTTGTGAGTTTGATTTCGTTTCCTTTTTTATCGGTTACGCTCAATTTATCAAGTTCATATCCTTTGTCCGGTTCTACGGTAACGGTTACGGTTTCTCCTTCTTTTGCCTCGCTATCTACTTTGATGCTTCCGTTTTCTGTTTTTTCTTTCTCGATGGCATAATTTGAGGTGCTGCTTCCTCCTCCACCGCCGGAACTTCCGCCGGATGCTTTTGTTTTCCATAGGGCTTTTATGTTAAGGTCGGTTGTTATGTTGTTAAGCATTGCTCCTTGGTTGTAGGTTGTTCCGTTTATTTTCCATTGGTGGAATGTTTGTCCGCTTGGAGGGGTGAAGGTGCAAGTTGGCAGGGTGTAGTTATCTCCATCGTTTACGATTACATCTGCCATGGTTCCTGTGCCACCGTTTTTGTCAAAGCTTATGGTATGTTTTGTGGTAGAGGCTGCTTGAACGGTTATATCTGCGGTATCTTTTTTGGTACTGTCTCCGTTTGCTGTTGCGGTTACGGTTATTAGACTTCCTATGGTTTCATCATTTGCTATGCTTAGGGTTCCGTCACTTGTTATGTTTGTGCTTGCACTTGTTTCTCCGCTTATGCTCCATGTTACGGTGTTATCATAACTTCCTGTTCCGTTTACGGTTGCATGAAAGGTTTGTTTTTTTCCTTGTTTGATCGTTGCTGTTTTGGGTGCAACAACTACGCTTGTAATGGTCGCCGGTATGCTTGCAGGATGAACGGTGATTGCTTGGGTTGTTGTTTTGGTTTCACTGCCTTCGGTGTAGCTTACGGTAATGGTATGATCGCTTGTTGTTAATGCTCCTGCCGGTGTATAGGTGTAAGCATCATCTGCTAATTCTGCTGTACTGCTGTCACTGTATGTTGCGGTAACTTTCATTCCTGTTTTATCAAAGCTTTCTCCTTCGGTATAGGTTGTTTTATTCGGTGCTGTGGTAATGCTGATGGCGCTTAGGGTTTTCGGTGTTCCTGCGGTTATTCCTGTGATTTCTTGCAGGTCGGAGCTATAATCGGTTTTTTTGT
>JBGZJG010000011.1:0-9678 GCA_041848665.1 Filifactor sp. | reverse complement strand
CCTAAAAGAATTGCACTTACAGGTCCCCCTATAATTGGAAATTGTTTTCCGAAAAACCATGCCGGCACAGCAAGTAAAAAACAAAATAAAATACCTTCTAAATTTTTTTTCATAAAAATAGACTTCCTCTCTGATAATCTTTTCCAAAAATAGAGGTTCAAAAATAAATACAGCACTATTTTTCTGGAAAATATGGAATATTTTTTGAAACGTATTTTTGAAATAAGAAACATTTGATGATAGGATTGTTCACAATCCATTTCATATTGTAGTACCATAGGAGGGCGATGTCAAATATTTATCTGTGGGTATATCGGATAACAAAAGATACGCTTGAAGACTATTTGCAAATCAATGTGAAGGGGGGAAAACTACTATATGGGCGAGTATCGTTGTTTTCTTCAAAAAATATTGTGTTGATTTAAGGGATATTTGCAACAAAATTTATGTAGAATCATTTTTGCAAGCGAATTTAAATAAAAAACGCATTGACAAAGCCTATCAAAAGGAATACAATACACTTAGAAAAATTCATATTTTCTTGATGGCCTTATCAAGAGTGGCGGAGGGACTGGCCCTGTGATGCCCGGCAACCAGCGAAATGTATGGTGCTAATTCCTGCAAAAAAGTTATTTTTGGCAGATGAGGTTTGTAGTTTGTTGTTGACGCAAAACCTCTTATTATATTAAGAGGTTTTTTTGATGAAATGTATGTTTTATGCAATAAAATTTTGTAAAACGGGAATATATTTTAATGCAGCCTTCTATGGAATTATGCTACGGTTTCTGCTCTTTCAGGTAGAATAATCCACGTATGAACGGTGCTTATAAAAGAATAGAGCGCTGTCTTTATTTCGGCATAGGGTATTCGTGCAGACGGAGGATGGGTTGCTTGGGGTATTTGGTATATCCTTAACATATTTTGTCAGATACGAAAGACAGTACCTATTTTTTGTGAATTTTTATAGGAATAGAGTATGTGCTGCTTTTGTCTTTTTAAACAAAGCTGCAAATATTTATACCCGAAACGATCAAAAGAAGTTTGCAAAACAGATATATTTTTTGAGGAAAGAAGGAGAGGAAGGATATTATGAAAAAATTTTTTACATCAGAATCGGTAACGGAAGGACATCCGGATAAAATATGTGACCAAATCTCAGATGCGATTTTGGATGCAATGTTGGAGCAGGATAGCGAGTCTCGTGTTGCTTGTGAGACGGCTGTTACCACAGGGCTTGTTATGGTAATCGGGGAAATTTCAACCAATGCGTACGTTGATTTTCAAAAAGTTGTGCGTGAAACGGTTCGTGAAATCGGATATGACCGTGCAAAATATGGATTTGATTGCGATACGTGTGCAGTAATCAATGCGATTGATGAACAAAGTGGAGATATTGCTATGGGTGTCAATCAGGCAAAAGAGAGTAAGGAAGGAAGAGTAGCGGATTTGCAGCTTGGTGCGGGAGACCAAGGTATGATGTTTGGGTTTGCATGTGATGAAACGCCTGAACTTATGCCGTTGCCGATTTCTTTGGCGCACAAGTTGTCTATGAAATTAACAGAGGTTCGTAAAAACGGAACATTGCCATACTTGCGACCGGACGGAAAAACACAGGTAACGGTAGAATATGAAGATGATAAACCGATTAGAATTGATACAATTTTGATTTCTTCGCAACATGGAGAAGAAGTTACTATGGAGCAGATGCAAAAGGATTTGAAACGGTATGTCATTGATGAAGTGTTAAAAGGACAGTGGATTGATGAAAAAACAAACTATTTGGTAAATCCGACGGGACGTTTTGTCATTGGCGGACCGCACGGAGATTCCGGTTTGACGGGTCGCAAAATTATTGTGGATACCTATGGCGGATACTCTCGTCATGGCGGAGGTGCATTCTCCGGAAAAGACGCTACCAAGGTGGACCGTTCCGCCTCTTATGCAGCAAGATGGGTTGCAAAAAATATTGTTGCGGCAGGACTTGCAAAAAGATGTGAAATCCAGCTTGCATATGCTATCGGAGTAGCAGAACCTGTTTCCGTTTTGGTAGAGACATTCGGAACCGAAACCGTAGAAGTATCAAAAATCGAACAAGCTGTAAGAAACGTATTCGATTTGCGACCAAGAGCTATCATTGAAGCTTTGGATTTAAGAAAACCGATTTTCAAAAAAACAGCGGCTTACGGACATTTTGGCAGAGAAGATCAAGGCTTTGCGTGGGAAAAAACAGATCGTGCCACAGCATTAAGACAGGCAGTAAAATAGAAAAATTTGGAAACGTTCGGTAGAATAGAGCCTCTAATAAAATGTAGTTACGAAAAGCAGTGATTTTTAAAATAAAAATTTTGAGGAGGTTCCGGATGGAATATCAATGGATTATCAAAAAGGATAGAAAATATTTACAGTTTCCTCATTTGTTAAATGCCGGTCTTCTAAATATATTTACCGTAGCGGATATGAATTTTCGACACATGGAAGAAGATGCCAAAGCGGAAGACCGAATCCAAAAACATCTTTCCGATATCTTTGAAGATTTCTCGATACAGTCGGTGCAGATATTCATGGGACAGCAGATGCATACTTCAAATATCGAGGAAATTCATGAAAAATGCAGTGGGAAACAAAATGGCTATGCACGAATTTTTGATGAGACGGATGGTTTCATCACTGATAAAAAGGACATTGTGCTTATGACAAAATTTGCAGACTGTACTCCGGTGGTACTATTTGATCCGGTTTGCAAAGTCCACGCCAATATTCATTCCGGCTGGAGGGGAACAACGAAACATATTGCCTTAAAAGCACTGTGGAAGATGGAAAAAGATTACGGAACAAATCCGTCAAACGTGTTGGTCGGAATTGGACCGACTTTAACAAACGGAGAGTTTGAGGTTAAAAAAGATTGTCTTGAGATTTTTCAAAATTCTTTTAAAGATATGTCGAATTATGTAAGGATAAAGGAAGAAAGCTCTGCAAATTCAAATATAGAAATGAGTAATCGTTTTATTGACAAAGAGACGGAAAAAAGGAAAGAGGGATTGTTGTGTGAGACAATACCTTCCTTATCTTTGGAAAAGGATGGGAACTATATTATTGATTTACAGCGATTGCTTGCCGACGAGTTAATACAAAACGGAGTATTGCCCGAAAATATCCAACAAATCGGTATTACTTTTACCTCAAAAAAAATTCTTCAATATGCAATCATTCTTTTGGGGTTTGATATGAATTTATTTCACATTCTTGAAGTCGGCCAACAATCCCTATTAATTATCATTTCTACCATCACGACTTCTTTGGCCGTCTCTTATTTGATAAGCAAAGCCTTGCATATCGATACGAACACTTCCGTTTTAGTCGGCGTAGGCTCCTCTATCTGTGGAGGCTCCGCTATTGCGGCAACTGCTCCCGTTATTGAGGCGGACAACGAAGAAGTTGCACGCAGTATCTCTACCATATTTCTGTTCAATGTCATTGCGGCTTTTATCTTTCCAACTATCGGTATGACACTTGGCATGACTGATCAAGGTTTCGGTATGTGGGCCGGTACAGCAGTCAATGACACTTCTTCTGTCGTTGCAGCGGCAACCACATGGAGCAATATGGCAGGCAATGACACTGCATTGTCTCTTGCAACAATTGTAAAACTTACACGAACTTTGGCGATTATTCCCATCACTTTTTGTCTGGCACTTTATCGCTCTAAAAAACAGAAAATGGAATCTTCTTCCTTTTCTATCACAAAAATTTTCCCTTGGTTTATCTTATTTTTCTTATTTGCCGCAATTATCAATACTATACTTCATCTCCCCTCTACAACGAGCAAATCTTTAGTAATGATGGGAAAATTTATGATTACTATGGCTATGGCGGCAATCGGTCTGAACACCAATCTCGTAAAATTAATCAAAAACGGTGCCAAACCGATTTTCTTGGGCTTATGCTGTTGGGTATCTATTGCAATCGTATCTATCCTTATGCAGCAACTTCTGCATATTTGGTAATGGGAAAAAATCATATATTCGGTTGTAGCATCCCCAAAATGTACTATTCAAAAAAATAAGGTGTGAAAAGTAACTACTTCCACACCTTATACGAAACACCTATGAAAGCTATAATAAAATTCCCTTTCTATAAGGTATTCTTTTTATCCTATCTTTGGTAAGCAATCCGAAACCCCATATTTTTATATAGTGTTTCGGATTATTTTTATGTTACCTTACATCTCCTTCTTGCCATAAAACACATTGTGCTTCCACCTCCAACGGATTTTTCCGTGGTTTTCGTTTAAACTTTTCTCTAAACTTTTCATTCATCTTGTCAAATACAAGATACAATAACGGAATAACAAGCAATGTCAAGAATGTCGAAGTTGCCAGTCCCCCTGCGATGACAAGTCCCATTCCTTTGAGCATTTCACTGTTATACCCGTTGGAAAAAATCAACGGAACTTGTCCCAAAATCGTAGTAAGTGCTGTCATCAAAATAGGACGAAGTCTCGTCGGACAAGCTTTTAGCACCGCCTCGGCAGCTGCGTATCCGTCTCTGTTTCGCAAAATATCAATATATTCTATCAACACAATTCCATTGTTTACTACAATTCCGACTAAAACCAACCCGCCGATGAGCGACATAACACTCATAGTAGCACGAAATAGAAATAATAATATCCATGCTCCCGTAAAAGCAAGCGGAATTGTAAACATGATGATAAACGGATTAACCAATGACTCAAATTGCCCTGCCATTACCATATAAACCAATACAACCGCAAGCAAGATAACAAGCAATAAAGAAGAAAATGTTTCGTTCATCATTTCGGTTGCTCCTCCAAGTGCTGCGGAATATCCATCCGGAAATTTCATTTGTGAAATGATGGATTGAATATCCGAACTTACACTTCCTGAATCACGATTATATATATCGCAAGATACAGTAATGTATCTCGTCTGGTGAGAATGTGTAATCGCAGAAGGCACATCGCTCAAATCAATTTTTGCCAATGCTGATAATGGTAAATACACTCCGCTCGGTGTCATAATCGTTATATTTTCTAAATTTTGAAAGGTAGCTGTATCCTTATTCGGATAAATCAAACGAATATCCATTTCTTTTCCGTTCATTTTTAAAGTTGTCGCTTTTACTCCTTCAATTGCATTTTTCACTTGCACTGCAACCTGTGTTCCCGTCAAACCGTATTGTCTTACTTTATCTCTGTCTAAATAAAGTGCAATTTGATTGCTCTCGTCTTTCATAGAGCTTTTGACTTGTCTGGTTCCTTCAATTTGTTCGATTTGTCGAACCAGTTCCTCTCCGATTTCCGAAAGTTTTTCCAAATCATCTCCGTATACTTCCACCTCAACTCCGTTCATGTTTCCCCCCATTTGCATAGTGGAAGTCTCCTCTACGGTAATTTTTGCCCCTGCAATCTCTTTCGTCGCAAGTCGAAATTCTTCCATGATATCTTTTGTCGATTTGGAGCGTTTTGTCTTATCATTGAGTTTTACTTGAATGGTACTGATTTCACTTCCGCCCATAAACAAAGATTCCAGTCCTCCGGAACTTCCCAGCATCCGTACATTCGTTGACTCTAACTCCGGAATCTGCTCCAAATGTGTTTCAACTTCGGCAGAAAGTTCATCAACTGCACTCAATTTGCTCCCTTTCGGTGTTTCAATCGTAACAGTAAACATCCCTTCATCGGCTCCCGGCAAAAATTCTTTTCCGATAAACGGTAACAATGCGCAAGATGCAACGGAAATCCCGAGTGCCAAAGAAAGCACCCTCTTTTTGCGTACCACTGACCAAGCTAAAAGCTTATCATATTCTTCCGTAATCTTCTTAATAACTCTATCAAATCCATTCATGATGCTTTCAACAAATCGAAACGTTTTTCCACCTGTGTTTCGATGCACATTCTCCACATAATTGCCGGCTAACATCGGCACTACCGTCATAGCTGCAACCAAGGACATTGTAAGGGAAAATACAACTGCAAGTGCCAAGTCACGCATCAACTGCAATACCAAACCGGATGCAAATACAAACGGAATAAATACAACGATAGTCGTAAGTGTGGATGCAATGATTGCCGACAGCACTTCTTTCGTTCCCAAATAAGTTCCTCTTACCTTGTCATAGCCTAACGTGGTTCGGTAACGATAGATATTTTCCAATACAACAATCGAGTTGTCAACAAGCATACCGACACCAATGGACAAGCCGCCCAAAGATACCATATTAAGCGTTGTTCCCGAAAAATATAACAGTACGAACGTTCCTACGATAGAAAGCGGCATGGAAACTGCAATAACTCCTGTCAATCCGACATTTTTCAAAAATACAAGTAGAATTAAGATGGATAAAAACGCAGCGATAAAAATATTTCCTACTACATTGTAAATGGATTTTTCTATAATACTCCCCGTTTCATTCACTACTTGAATGGAAATATTTTGATTTTCTTCTGCAATTTTTTTCACTTCTTTTTGAATGGAATGTACTGCCGTAACGGTATTCCCATCGCTGGCTTTCGTTATGGACAGCAAAACGCATGCTTCTCCGTTATAACGGCTGATGGAAGAAATCTTTTTTTGAGATTCCGTAATCTCTGCAATATCTTCCAAGTGTAAAACAACACCGGAATTCAAAGGTATCGGCGTCTTCTTGACGTCTTCCGGCGTTTTCATTCTAAGCTTGCTGCTGATGGTCAAAGTCTTATCGCCATAATCTACCGTACCGCCGGATTGATTGACATTTTCCATTGCCAAAATTTGTGCAATACTGCTTATATCAATTCCCAAGCCCTGTATTTGTTCCGGTTTTATCTCTACTTTAATTTCTTTTTCCACTCCGCCGGAAACATCAACGGATGCAACGCCTTTTTGTCTCTCCAATCTATTTTCAATATTGTTTTCCACAAAGCTTTTCAGTTCATATTCATCCATCTCTTGTGCCGATACCACAACATACGCAATCGGCATAGAAGTCATATCAATTTTCATAATCGTAGAAGCTTTTGCCTCGTCAGGCAAAAAATCCTCCACCATACTCACACGATCACGTAAATCGCTGACTGCCTTATTCATATCCGTTCCATAGCGAAACTCTATTTGAATTGCAGAAAATCCTTCCGAAGAAGAAGACATTACTTTTTTGATATTTTCAACATTGGAAATTGCACTTTCCAATGGCTCGGTTACAAGATTTTCCACTTCTTCCGGTCCTGCATTGCTATATTGTGTCATAATGAGCGCATAAGGCATTTCCACGTCAGGCATCAATGCCAACTCCATTTTACTTGCCGAAACAAACCCCAACAAGAGAACAATCAACATGACCATAATGACAGCAACCGGACGCTTTATCGAAATTTTTGTCAAATCCATAGTTTTCCTCCCGTATGCTACTTTCCTTCTACAATGTTGACTGCACTCTCATCCGCAATAAAATCCTGCCCTTTAATGACAACCTTCATTCCTTCTGTAACTCCATTTGTAATTTCAATCTTTTTATCATTTTGAATACCTATCGCAACTTCCGTCTTATGTGCCACTCCCAAATCATCCACAACATATACGAATGTTTTATCATCTTTGTGAATGACCGTATTGAGCGGAACAGAAAAAACATCTCGTTTTTGTGCCAAAACAACCTTAACCGTTGCAAACATCCCTGGTTTTATCAAACCGTTCGGATTATCCATATGAACTTCGACAGGATAGAGCATGGTTTTGCTGTCTGCCGCATGTGAAACGAAAGTGACGTTTGCCTCAAATGCTTCTTTTGAAACGGCATCAACCGTTACATAGGCCTTCGAGCCTTTTTGAAGAGTCGATACTTCCTTCTCGGAAACTTGAAATGCAAATTTTATCTTATCCATCTTTGCAATCGTCATTACCGGTATCTGCGGAGAAACAATCTGTCCTTGCGAAACATTCCTACTGTTAATTACTCCGTCGATTTCCGCACGAACTTTCGTATTGTTTAATTGATTTTGTGCTGCCTGCACCCCTATGCCCGCTTGTGCAACATTTGCCTCTGCAACTGCCTGTGTTCCCGCAGAAATATTCCCTTGTGCCAATTCCAAATTTTTCTTTGCCGCATCAAGTTGGAGCTTTACCGTATCCACATTCATCCGCAAAGTATCCAATTCTTGTTTGGAAACTGCGCCCGCCTCATAAAGCTTGCTCATATCCTCCAAATTTTTTGCAAGTTCCGCATACTGTATTTCATAATTTTTCACAGCTGTTTTCATCTGTTCCGTTTGACTTGGCAAATTTCCCTCTACATTCAAGTCGTAATTTGCCTGCGCCGCACTAAGTGCCGCTTGAGCTTGACTAACTTGCAATCTCAAATCTTTGTCGTCTATCTCCAACAGAATATCTCCCGCTTTGACTTCCTGTCCCAAATCAACATTTACCTTCTTAATGCTACCGCTTACCTTAGGAAGTACGGAAATTTCATTTTCCGCCTTTGCAACGGAGGAAACTGTAATATATTGCTCCATATTTTCCCTTACCATCGTCTGTGCCTCTACTGCAATCAAAACTTTTTCCTTCTCGGCATTCTTATCCGTACCGCAAGCAGTCAACATCACTAAACTTAAAATTCCGGCAACCGCCGCAGTTCTTTTTTTCTTCATTCCCTCATGCCTCCTCTTGTTACTTCTCCTAAAAAACGGATAACAACCTTCTCTTTCAAAAATGCTCTTTTCCACATCTTTTTCTACTCCCCAAACTCATTTTATAAAATCCTTAGCATTATTCCAAACCCAAGCCGCCTATCTTACAACATATCCGAAATACCGTCAAACACATCTAATGGTCTTTTTCATCCGCATCCAATTCCTCCATCTGTTTTTGCGTCCATATTTCTACAAATGTACTGAATAACTTAATGAATTCCACGCTCTCTTCTTTTCCCATACGTTCAAAAACACTCGCATTCCACTTTTCAAAAAACTGCATTTCTTCACAAAAAATTTTACGTCCCTTGTTTGTAAACTCGACCAATATCATACGTCGATCATCCGCACAAATACTTCTCTGCGTATACTCCTTCTCCTCTAAAGAACGCATCATCTGCGAAACCGCCGGTTTACTCAGCATAAGTTTTTTGCTTATCTCTGCAGTAGTAGGTCTTATTCCGTCTTCTTGAAGTATATGAATGGCTGTCAAAATGGAAAATTCACTCCGTGACAAATTTCCCGTTCCTCTCCACATTTCCAAAACCTTATGAAAACGGTTCAACGACTCCAAAAAATCCCTCGCCAAGGTCATTTTTCATTCCTCCTTCTTCATACCGACAATACTATATCGGATACATTTTCCAAACTTTTTCAAAATTTTTTCCTCCTGCTCGATTGCTTCAACAATTTCAAATACCTTTCTTCTCACAAAAAGTTCTCATTTTGCTTTAAATGTAAGCTCTTTGAATTTTTTTATTCGATTTCCTTGTATTACCGCATCAAATCCAGTCCATTCAAACATTTTTCTAAAAAATAGATATTTCGGTAATTGAAAAATGTGTTGTACTTAACTTGACAATCTGTTGTTAAAATATTTAATTGTTAAATAGATTAACATTTTACTTATTGTATCTCTTTTGTTTTCAGATTGCAAGAGATTATAATTTTTTTATTTCAAACAACAAAAACCGTAATAAGTGCTTGTTTCT
>JBGZJG010000010.1:0-13539 GCA_041848665.1 Filifactor sp. | reverse complement strand
GTGCATTTGTGCAACTAGATACCAAAAATAGAGGATTGGTGCATATTTCACAAGTTTCTCAAAATTATGTAAAAGATATCAATGATGTTTTAAGTGTAGGCGATACCGTAAAAGTGAAAATTTTATCCGTAGAAGACGGAAACAAAATTGCGCTTTCCATCAAACAGGCTATGCCTCAGGAAAAAAGAGAAGAAAAAAGAGCAGTTTCCTCAAATGAATTTGCAACTGCCTCTGCCTCCTATGACAATAATCATTCTGCAAGCACCGGAAGTCATTTGGAGGATCTGTTAAAGGAATTTACACGTCAATCCAATGAACGTCACGCAGACATCAATAAACGATTAAAACGATAACCAAAACCGTCTGCTTAGTCACAACGTCATTTGATCAATGCGAAATACGATTTTAAAGGATAGACATAGTGTAGCTTATAAAATAAAAAATTAAATACAATAGCATAAAAAAGCGAATTTTATTATACCTTTAATCAGTCATTCGTATAATATAAAACGACTTGACGGCTCAAAATATCGTAAACAAACCACTATTTTCTGCATGTATACGTGCAAAATAGTGGTTTTCTTAATTCGTAGAGGTACAACTCCGACAAGTTGTTGCCAATAGGTGCAGCAGAAGATGATTGAAAAGATGAGACAAATTGCTACTGTGCTGAATTTATGGTAAAATTCAAAGTAAGAGGGGATATTGCTACAATATCATGTAGATTTTTGACAAACATTGTAAAAGATTTAGATACAAAAAACGTTGTATGGAAAGCAATATTGAGAATAAACGGTTGAAGGATTAGGGGAAACTATGGATTTAAAAATAGGAAATTGCTATGAAATTATAATTGAAGATATGGGGCACAAAGGCGAGGCAATCGGCAAAATCGAAGGGTTCACTGTTTTTGTCGAGGGAGCATTAAAAGGCGATGTCGTTTTGGCACGCTTGACCGAAAAAAAGAAAAATTACGGAACGGCAGAAATATGCAAGATTTTAAGACACAGTAATATGAGAACGGTATCTGCCTGCGAAGTGTCAAGGTTTTGCGGAGGCTGTCAAATCATGGAGATGAAGTATGAGGAACAGCTTAATATGAAACGAAATATGGTTGAAGAACACCTTAAAAGAATAGGCGAATGCGAAGATATTACAGTTTTGCCTGTCATCGGAATGAAGGAACCTTATGCGTATCGCAACAAGGGACAATATCCGATTGCTGTACAAAACGGAGAAGTCGTAACCGGATTTTACAAAGTCAGAAGTCATGAGATTATTCCGATAAATCGTTGCATTCTACAAAAGGAAATTTGTGATACAGCAGTCAATGCCGTTCGGGCATTTGTAAAGGAAAAAGGTGTTTCCATTTACGAGGAACAAACACAAAAAGGAAACTTTCGTCGAATTGTCATTAAAATCGGATTTGCAACCGGAGAAGTCATGGTTGTTTTGATAACCAAAGAAAAAGAACTTGCTCACAAAAAAGAATTGGTTAAGCGATTGAAAAGTTCCATACCGAATTTGAGAACAGTTGTGCAAAATATTCAGCCACATTCTTCCAATACTGTCATGGGACGAGAAAACAAAGTTTTATATGGAGAAGGAATTATTTGTGATAAATTAAACGGTTTAACTTTTGAAATTTCTCCATTATCTTTTTACCAAGTCAATCCCGTTCAAACAGAAGTGTTGTATGGAAAAGCATTGAAATATGCGCAGCTTTCCGGAACAGAAACAGTGCTTGATTTGTATTGCGGGATAGGTACCATTTCATTGTTTATGGCAAGAAATGCAAAAAAAGTATATGGGGTAGAGATTGTAGAAGCCGCCATAGAAGACGCAAAGAAAAATGCAATCTGCAATAACATTGAAAACGTTGAATTTATTTGCGGAAAATCCGAAGAAGTATTGCCAAGATTGTATCAGCAAGGAATAAGAGCAGATGTCGTTATGCTTGATCCGCCCAGAAAAGGTTGTGAAGAGAGCGTTTTGCGTGTTATTGCCGAGATGAACGTGCCCAAAATTGTGTATGTTTCCTGTAACAGCGCTACCTTGGCACGAGATATGAAACTGCTCAAAAAAATGGGGTATGAAACAAACGAAATACAACCTGTCGATATGTTTTGCCATACTATGCATGTGGAGTGTGTAGTGTTGCTGTCAAAGGTGCACCCATACGCACAAATTAAAAAGAAAATAAATGAATAACAAAGGAGAAGCATTATGAAATTTAAAATGATTCATGAAAATTATAATGTAACTGATCTTGAAAAATCGCTCAATTTTTATGACAAAGCTCTGGGATTAAAAGAAAAATACCGCAAAACTTCCGATGACGGCTCTTTCATTCTTGTCTATATCGGCAATGATGAAAGTAACTTCGAGCTTGAACTGACTTGGCTAAAGGAACATCCACAACCATATAACCTCGGAGAAGAAGAATTTCATTTAGCTTTCCAAACAGATGATTTTCAAGCCGCACACGAACTTCATAAACAGATGGGCTGTATTTGCTTTGAAAATCCCTCTATGGGAATTTATTTCATAAAGGACCCTGATGGCTATTGGCTGGAAATTGTCCCTGCCAAATAAACAAAGATACCTTATCCAAGCCTAAATTGCTTGTTATAAATACTATTGTGAAATAAATAAATATATTAAAAAAACAACACATAAACAAGTATACCTGTTTCATAAAATAATACAAAACACGATTTTAAGATATGGATAATCCTAAACACTATTTCAAAATATAGGTCTGTACTATACGTTTTTTCATTTTGGGTTTCTTAGCTCCCTCCGACGAGGGAGCTGTCAATGTAGTTGACTGAGGGAGAGAAAAAATTTTCTCCCGCTAAAGATAATTCATAGTCAATGCATTCCGGTATGAATTCCTTCCCGGTCGATTTTTATCTTTGTGGCAAAAGTCATATTTTTGTTCTTCATTTCTTGTTTGAGTTTTTTTATCACTTCCCATGTCTGTTCCTTTTCATACTCAATGGGAACAATCAAATCGAAAGAAAGTATCTTCTTCCCGTTTTTTTCAATCAACTGCAAGTCATGAAAAGAAATGCCCTGCTCCTCTTTCTCAAAAAAGTTTGTCAGAAAATCTCTTACTTCCACATAAGCCGGATTGTTTTTGCTAATCGGGTCCATGTGAACAAAAAGGTCGATTTGATATTGGTTAGACACCCTTCGTTCAATCCTGTCCGCAATTTGATGCGCCTCTATCAAACTCAAGTCATCAGGCAGTTCAACGTCAACCGTCACAAACAATCTCCCCGGCCCATAATCATGAATAATCATATCGTGCATTCCGATTATTCTTTCATCACATTGCAAAATGGCATATTCCAATTTTTTCGTCAATTCCAAATTTGATGCCTCTCCCAAAATCGGTGTCATTGTTTCTCGAATTAATTTTATTCCTCCGATAATGATAAATGCGGATACCAAAAGTCCGATATATCCATCAATAGGCATCTCTATGGTATTGCCTACAAAAAGCGAAACGGTAACCACTGACGTTGTAACCACGTCACTGATACTGTCAAGTGCTGCCGCTGTCAATGCATCCGAATTGATTTTTTTGCCCAATTTGTAATTGAAATAGGCAAGCCATACCTTAAAAAGAATGGAAATCACCAAAACGATAAGCAAGGCAATATGAAACTGCACTTGCGTTGGATGAATAATTCGTTCAATGGAGGTTTTTACAAACTGTATCCCCACCAAAATAACCATAAATGAAATAAATAATGCGGAAATATATTCGCCTCTTCCATGCCCGAACGGATGCTCCTTATCGGCAGGTTTTCCCGAAAAATAAAAGCCCAACAGCATTGCAATTCCGGAACCCGCATCGGATAAATTATTAAATGCATCTGCCATAATTGCCACACTATGACTAAAAAATCCAATCATAAATTTAACGACAAACAGCAACACATTTCCTAAAATAACCACAAATCCGCCCAAATACCCATAGGCTGTCCTTACACTTCTATTATCAATATTATTATGATTTTTTATAAATTTTTTTGCAAGAAAATCCAACATCTCTGTCTCCTCAAAACACACTCATCTAAAAAACAGAACCCTTCCCCGCTTTCTTTCAACGTTATTGCTGCCTAATCCATATCCGCCATGCCCAATTTTTGCGAAAATGCCCCCCTATTTCTGCCTACATTCTCCCTTTTCTCTATAAATAAAAAAAGTCATTCCGAAACATATTGTAGCACATATCAAATAAACTATGATTGCTCTATGAATTTGCAACCCTCCCAAAATCAAAAATCCGATGATTGAATTTATCATAGAACTCCCGAAAAATTCCATCGAATTGACGGAGGAAGTTGCAATTCCGGAATTTTCAATCTTATTAACTTCTTTTGACACCGTAAACGGCAACAAATGAAACATCAATACCACTCCCATGATGCAAAAAAGCAGCGGTATCATGATAAGAGGCGGTCTTCCACGATAGAATACAACAATATAAACCCAACATAGCAGGTATACTCCTGTAAAAATTTGTAAATTCAAGCGATTGTTTCGCTTATTTACTTTGTCCATCAAGGATACCAAGGGAGAACCCGCCATAAATCCTATGCTAAGAAAAATCATATACTTTGACGCTTGAACCGTTGTCAAATGATACGTTTGACAAAGATATTCTATTCCCCAAAATCCACATAATGAGGTGCTTGTAGAAATAAACGTAAAAATAATAAGCATGGGCGGCCACGAATGGGGATTGAGCAAAACTTCCTTCAGTGCATTTGTGACATGAAATTCATTCTGCTGTATTGCATTGTCTTTATCCTTCACAAAAACAAAAAGGAGCAACACGCAGAACAACGTAATCAGACAAATACACCACATAGAATTTTGTGCTCCGATTTTACTGATTAAATAAGACAGCGGCAACGTAACCAACAAATTTCCGATATTTGAAATGAGTGCCATAGCCGCCGAAAGATGCGAAAAATAGATTGCATCGAACCAAAGTGCTTGCACCTTCATTACCGAAGTAACTGCCGATGCTGTACTTGCACCGATTAAAAACCGCATCAATAAAGCCGTATGATAAGAGCTTGTTAGCGTCATAATCAGTGTTGCCACAAATGTTATGCTCCAAGATACAATGCAAAGACGTCGTACTCCTATTTTATCGACCAACACTCCCGTCGGTATTTGCATGACGGCATATCCATAAAGCGATGCATTGACAAGCCCTGTTGTCTGCGAAATATTTATGTGGTATTTTTGCATCATAAAATCACTCATAACCGCAATATATTGTCTTTGTATAAACATCACGATAATGACGGCAACAATCGCAAGCCATGTCCGAAAGCCGTCCTTCTCCGAAAAAATATCTTTTAGAGACGTTTTTCTTTCATATAAAGTATTTGTGTCTATTTCCATAAAAGATGTCATTCTCCTTAAAATTTGATAAAATAAAGACCCTGCTTGAATTATAAAATTCATACAGAGTCTACTATTTTTAATTTCACTACTTATCTAAATTGAAATATTAGCCCAATATCTTTTTTACCATAGCATTGATACGCTTTCCATCTGCTTGCCCTTTTACGGCAGGAACGGCTTTTGCCATGATTTTGCCCATGTCTTTCATGGAAGTCGCATTCACTTGCGCTACAACTTCTCTGATAATTTTTTCCAGCTCTTCATCGCTGAGCTGTTCAGGGAGATAAGCACTCAAAATTTTTATTTCTTCACTCGTCTGCTCAATCAAATCAGTACGTTCCGCTTTCTTAAACTCCTCCAACGCATCTTTACGTTGTTTCATCTGCTTGGCAATCAAAGATAAAACCTTCTCATCGTCAAGTTCCACACGATTGTCCACTTCATACTGTTTTATATCGGCACGAATTAATGTGACGACGGATTTTCTTACTTGTTCCTTATTTTTCATAGCGTCTTTCAGATCATTGGTAAGTCTATCCTTTAAAGTCATTTCACACACCTCTTACTATCTTTTTTTCTTTCTTGCCGCTTCCGCTTTTTTCTTTCTCTTTACGCTCGGCTTATCGTAATGTTCTCTTTTTCTTACCTCTTGCATAACTCCGGAAAGAGCACATTGACGCTTAAATCTTCTTAACGCACTATCCAAAGACTCATTTTCTTTTACTTTGATCTCGGTTGCCACACTTATCCCTCCCCTCACTGCTAACACTTTGTAAATTGCATTAACAGAATCGTTGTAACTCTTGGGCTATATTTTAGTATTATAAACGTATTTTCAAATATTTTCAAGTATTTTTTACAGATTGGTGCAATCCGTTTTTTTAACCTGGCGGCCAAGTTAAATTTCTGCCGCCTAAAATATGAAAATGCAAATGTTCTACCGTTTGACCGCCTTTTTCTCCGCAGTTGTTTACAACACGAAACCCTTCCTTGTCAATTCTTTCCCGTTTACAAATTTCCTGCACCGCATTTCCCAAATGTCTCATAATCTCGCTGTCTTTCGGCACTTCCATAATATTTTTGAAATGCTCTTTGGGTACCAAAACAACGTGAACCGGTGCCTGCGGGTCAATATCTCGAAACGCATACACCCATTCATCTTCATACACCTTTGAAGACGGAATATCTCCTTTTACAATCCTACAAAACAAACAATCCATTTTTTATTCACCTCTCTCAAATAATTGTTTCCTGTTCTATTTTAATGAAACCGTTCCTCTAATCTTCAACACTTTGCAACGTTCCTTCCACAAAGTCGTTGTTTAATTTCTCAAGAAGAACATATCCCATCTTGTTGCTCAAATGTTTCTCACTTTTGACTGCCACTTTGATATAATTTGTTGTATGTCCGAAAAAATAGTCGCCTTCTCTTGTTTCAAATAACACCTTAACCACATTGCCAAGATGCTTCTCTCGAAATAATTTTTTATTTACCTCATCTATTTTGAGAAGTCTCTCACTTCTTCGGTGCTTTTCTTCTTTAGAAACCATATCCTTCATCTTTGCCGCAACCGTTCCTTCTCTCGGAGAATACGGAAATACGTGCATTTCATAAAGTGCAATCTCCTTCAAAAAATGCTCCGTCTCCTCAAATTCCTGTTGCGTTTCTGCCGGAAATCCCACAATCACATCTGTCGTAATCGCCGGATAGGCATACACTTCTCTGATTTTTTTTACCGCAGTACGATATTCCCCCACCGTATACCTTCTGTTCATTCGCCTCAATACCGTATCGCAACCGCTTTGCAAAGACAAATGAAAATGCGGACAAAATTTATCCGTTTTGGCAGCTCTTTGCAAAAAATCATCCGTAATAATCGTCGGCTCTACGGACGAAATACGAATACGCTCCAAGCCGTCTATCTTTGCCAAATTTTCAATTACATCAATCAACGTTCCTTCCTTCAAATCTTTTCCGTAAGATGCCACATGAATTCCGGTTAATACGACCTCACGGTATCCGTTTTGCACAAGAGATTTGACTTCCCCGACAATACCTTTCATTTTTCTGCTGCGCACAGGTCCTCTGGTAAAGGGAATAATACAATACGTACAAAAGCGATCACAACCGTCCTGAATTTTTACAAAAGCTCTCGTATGATCTCCTGCGGAAGTAATGCTCATCTCCTCAAAATCACGCAACTTCATAATATCATCCACTACAATTCTCTTATCATGAGCACTCGTACAAGAAACCTCTTTTACAATTCCGTTTCTTCCCATGGTTCCCATAACCAAATTCACTTCTTCTATCTTTAAAACTTCTTCAGGCGCTTTTTGCGAATAACACCCCGTTACTGCTACAATACTTTCGGGATTTAATCTTTTTGTACGGCGAATCATTTGTCTTGACTTCTTATCCGACATGGCGGTAACCGTACAAGTATTAACAATATATATGTCTGCCTCATCATCAAAAGATGTCACACTGTATCCGTCACGCAAAAAAAGTTCCTCCATCGCTTCGGTTTCATATTGATTGACCTTACAACCCAGCGTCATAAAAGCAACTTTTTTGACATCTTTTTCCCCTATATTGCTTACTTTATCTATTCTTCTATCCTGAATATCCGTTATCAGTTTCAACGCTTTCAAAATCCCCTCATCTTTTTTTGTTCTTCTACTATAACACGAATTTTTTCAAAAGAAAACTCAACTTTCTTGCAAAAAATAAAAATCCGTATCCAATTGTGATATAATATAAAATAGAACAACATAAAACAAGAATATTCCGGTAAGATAACTGCCACAAACTGTTACAACAAAAAAATTTTCGGATAAGTCCTATACCAACAAATAGTATCTGCAACAAAATTGAAATACTCCCATTAAAAAATTCAATTGTATTGTAATAAGCAAAAAATCTACTTGGAATAAAAATCATCAAAGGCTGTTCTACCTGTCGTTTTCATAAACAACAAACTAACTGTCGCTTAAGGAGAATTCTTATGAAAAAAAACAAACATGGTGCAAATTTATTTGAATTGTCACAAAAATATCATTTCAATATAGAAGACATTCGAGATTTCAGCTCTAATATCAATCCTTTCGGAGCAAGCAAAAAAGCATTGGATTACGTCAAGGAACACATCAACAACGTATCCATTTATCCCGATCCCGAGTACTTTGCTCTACGCAATGCCATTTCACAATATTGCGAAACCGATACCGAGCATATTATACTTGGCGAAGGTGCAACCGGATTAATTACCAATTTTATTCAATTTGTCAAGCCGAAAAAGTCCATGCTCATCATTCCCGCATATTCGGAATATGAAACTGAACTTAAAAAATTGCCGAACAATGAAATTTTTTATTATACCTTGACAAATACACTTGATTTTCATGGGGACATTCGTATTTTAGCGGAAGAAATTAACAAAAATCATATTGACCTCTTGATTACCTGCAATCCGAACAACCCCACCGGAAGTATCTTCAATCGGGAAGAAATTTCATACTTGGCGGAACACACCTCATGCTACATCATGATTGATGAAACCTATATCGAATTTACGGATAAAAACAACTATTCCTCTTCCCCACTCACCTCAAAATACAACAAACTTTTCGTGATAAGAGGAACCAGTAAATTTTTCTCCACACCCGGAATTCGTCTTGGCTACGGGATTTGCTCCAATGAAAAAGTTTTGGAATACTTCCAAAACCATACCGACCTGTGGAATATCAACATTATTGCGACCATGATGGGAGAAATTATGTTCACAGATAAAGACTATATTGAATTTACTTATCATGCTATCTGCAAAGAACGGAATTATCTTCTCACCGAATTGCAAAAATTTTCGGAATTAAAAGTTTATCCTTCCTTCGGAAATTTTATTCTATGTAAAATTACAACCAATCGGATTACCTCCAAAGATTTGTACGAAGGATTGATAGCCGATGCCTTGGCAATTCGTGACTGCTCCAACTTTCACTCATTAGATAACTCCTTCTTCCGCATTTGCACCCTATTGCCGGAAGATAACAAAAAACTAATCGAAAAAATGAAACAACTATTGAGCTAACAAAAAAAAGCGGAGTTCATCCTGAACTCCGCTTTTTTTATCTCTTCTTATTTATACTTTTTAATCTACGGTGTTTCAAACAAGCTGTTTAAGGACTCGTTATTATAGGTTTTGCGTATTGCTTTTGCAAATAACGGAGCGGAAGAAATAACTTTGATTTTTTCCATTTCTTTTTCTTTTGGCAATGCAATAGTGTCCAAAATTACTATTTCTTTAATGCAGGAATTTTTTAGACGTTCTATTGCAGGACCTGAAAATACAGGGTGTGTACAAGACGCATAAATTTCCTTGCCGCCCATTTTGCGGATTGCTTCCGCCGCATTTACCAAAGTTCCTGCTGTATCAATCATATCATCAATCAAAAGAATGTTTTTTCCGTTGACATCTCCGATAATATTCATTACTTCCGAAACATTTGCTTTCGGACGCCTTTTATCTACAATCGCCATGGGAATATCCAATTTTTCAGCTACTGTACGCACTCGTTTCACACTTCCATGATCCGGTGCAACAACAACCAAGTCTTCGATATGTTTTTGTGCAAAATAATCAACCAATATCGGACCTCCAAACAAGTGGTCTACCGGTATATCAAAATATCCTTGGATTTGGTTTGCGTGCAAATCCATGGTCATAATACGGTCTGCTCCTGATGCTTCAATAATGTCGGCTACCAATTTTGCGGTAATCGGATCTCTGGACTTCGCTTTTCTGTCTTGTCTCGCATATCCATAATACGGAACAACTGCGGTTATTCTGCCGGCAGAGGCACGTTTTAGCGCATCAATCATAATCAATAATTCCATAAGGTGGTCATTGACAGGGTCACATGTTGATTGAATAACATATACATCTTTTCCACGGACACTTTCATTGATGTTAACCGAAATTTCTCCATCGCTGAATTTTGTTACATATGCATCTCCCAAAGGAATTCCCAAACCTTCGGCAATTTTTTTAGCTAATTCTATGTTGGAATTTCCGCTAAAAATTTTGATTTCATTTCCTCTTACGTTCATACCGATAAATCCTCCCTAAAAATTTTTTATTTTTTCTTGATTAACCCTTTCTTACTTGTCCAGCCTTCTTTAATGTATTCTTTGTTTCGAGCCACGCACAGAGCATCTTGCGGTATATCTTTTGTAACTGTTGAGCCTGCCGCAACAAATGCCATCTCTCCAACCTTAACTGGTGCAACCAAATTGGAATTGGAGCCGATAAACGAATTATCTCCAACTTCACTGCGATGCTTATTTGTTCCGTCATAATTGACAAAAACCACTCCACAACCTATATTTACATTCTTACCTACATCTGCATCTCCAATATAAGAGAGATGTGAGGCTTTGGAGTATTCTCCGATTGTCGAATTTTTCACTTCTACAAAATCGCCGATTTTCACATGTTTTCCGATATGTGCATTCGGTCTTAAATAAGCATAAGGACCGATTTTTGCAAAATCATCTACAAATGCCTGCAACAAAGTAGAACTTTTTATCTCTACTTCATCTTGAATAACACAATTTTCTATCGTGGTATTTTCTCTTATGATACAACCTTCTCCTATTACGGTGTTGCCTTTTATTCTGACATTTGGATAAATTATGGTGTCACTCCCGATTATTACTTCTTCATCAATGTATGCATTTTGTTCATCAATAATGGTAATGCCCTGCTCCATCAATTTTCGATTAATGCGTAACTGCATAATTTTTGATGCCTGCATAAGTTGCACTCGATTATTAATCCCTACGATTTCATCCGCAGATGCAATATAAGTTTGTACATTCCCTGTTTTTGCAATATTTGCAAAGACATCCGTTAAGTAATATTCTCCTTGGCTGTTATCCGTTTTTAATGTCATAAGTTGCTCTTTCAACAAACGAGCCGATACCATATAGGTTCCGGCATTGATTTCGCAAACCTTTTTTTGTTCCGTATTCGCATCTTTTTCTTCT
Organism: Filifactor sp.; assembly: GCA_041848665.1. Taxonomy (GTDB): domain Bacteria; phylum Bacillota; class Clostridia; order Peptostreptococcales; family Filifactoraceae; genus Filifactor. The sequence goes on along the minus strand of JBGZJG010000010.1, from coordinate 2,054 downwards.
ACGATTTTGACAAATCGTTCACCTTCTCGAATAATCCTCCCGTAATTAAAAGGATTTTCAACGATTGCCGAAAGGACAACCGCATCATTGCTCCGTTTTAATTCTTTCATTTTTTCAAGAGTTTCCTGTTTCAAGAGTGGGGTGTCCCCGCACACGATTAAGACATCATCTTCATCTGCGATATGTTCAATTCCCATCATAACTGCATGTCCGGTTCCAAGCTGTTCATGCTGAAATACACAAACCGCTCTATTTTCTAAGTACTCTGAAACAAATTCTCCACAATGTCCCACTATGACAATGGGCTTTTTTTCGGATAGAGGAACACACCTTGCCAATACATACTCAATCATCGGCTTATCCAAAATTTCGTGCATTACTTTAGGTCTTTTGGATTTCATTCTGGTTCCTTTTCCGGCCGCCAAAATTATAGTTTGAAAGCTCATATGGACTCCTTTTTATGTAGGCACACCTTGTGCCTGAAATTAAATTTATTTGCAGTTGAAAATTTTTTGAGGTACCTATAAAAAATTCAACAAATACAACGTTACTATCATACCACTATTCTTCACAAATGTACATTGAATTTCGGGTATACGAAAATCAAATTTTGGGGGCAAATTCATAAGATTTTCTTTTTTCCCATTTGATATCCCGTTTTCGAATAATCTTTGCTATAAACGCTTCCTTTGACAGGCAAACCAAACCCTTCTTGCCATTCTCCCGCTCATTTAATGAAACAAGCGTATCTTCATAATTCTGCTTTTATCCACTTTTTCAATGACAAAACGCACATTTTCGTAATGCACAATTTCGCCCATTTTCGGTATTCTTCCCAAAATCCCTAAAATCAATCCTCCGACAGACTCAAAATCTTCCGATTCAAAATGCGTGCCTACCATCTCATTAATATCTTCCAAGCGAACATACCCGTTTACTAAATACTCGCCTTCTTTTACACAAACAATGTCGGAATCTTCCTGCGGATCATATTCATCATTAATATCTCCCAAAATACTCTCTATAATATCTTCCATCGTAATAATGCCCGCTACTCCGCCATACTCATCCAACACGATTGCCAAATGAACTCGATTTCCCTGCATTTTTCTAAAAAAATCGGATATTTTAATAAATTCATAAGTATGAAACGGAGAACGCATGTATTTCTTAATATCAAATTGCTTTGTTTCCTCCAACGAAATAAAAAACAAATCTTTGGCATACAAAACCCCTACAATGTTATCAATCGTATCTTCGTATACCGGTAATCTTGAAAACCTCTTCTCTCCAAAAGCCTCTACTACTTCGGCATAAGTTGCATTTGCATCAACAGCAACAATATCCATTCTCTGAACCATGATATCTTTTACACGAAGGTCGCTGTATTCAAAGAGATTGTCGATAATTTCCTTTTCGTCCGACTCTAAAACACCTTCTTGACTTGAAACTTCCACGATGGTTCTCAATTCTTCCTCTGTGATTAAAGGTTTTTTTTCATTTACTCTGCCGCCTAATAATTTAATCAATGTGTTTGTCAAAAGAGTTAATACCGACACGATAGGAGAAAATATTTTTACAAAAAAATTCATAATTGGGGTAATAAACAAAACAATCTCTTCTGTATAATCCATTGCTACATTCTTAGGTGTAATCTCTCCAAAAATCAAAATAACCACCGTCATAAAAAAAGTAGCAATTCCTACTCCTTTGCTATGCCAAATTTGAATTGCCAGTGACGTTGCAATCGCCGACGCCGCAATATTGACAAGATTGTTGCCGACCAATATCGTGCCGAGAACTCGATTGGGTTGTTCCAATAAATCCTGTGTTTTTTTTGCATTCTTAATATTATTCTCCGCCAAATGACGCAATCGTATTTTACTGATTGACATCAATGCTGTTTCAGAAGAAGAAAAAAATGCGGAAAAAACTACCAAAATTACCAACAACAAAATTTGTAACAAAATCGACTGTTCCAAAAAAATTCCCTGCCTTTTTTATACTTATCAATATCTCTTATTCCAAAAATTCCATTCCGTAATCAAAAATCT
>JBGZJG010000009.1:0-3187 GCA_041848665.1 Filifactor sp. | reverse complement strand
TCATTTCTGAAAAATGCCGCTCCATCGACAAATTCCATACTGTCAGGAAGTACCAATTCTCCTCCGCAACCATTAAATGCAAATGCCATGGAACCGATAACTCGATAGCCTTCCGGAATTTCGAGTGAGTTCAGTCTTTTCTTTCCAAAATCTCCTTTAAACGCCTCGTTTGCTACCGCCTCAATCTTTTCGCCATCACTGTTTTGAGAAGGAAGTACCAAATCTTTTAATGTCTTTACTTTTTCAAGTCCATTTTCGGAAAATCCCGTCACCGCTTTCAGACTTAATTTTGTTTCAGTGCCGTCCTCTTCCGTCTTTGTAACTTTCAAAATTCCGTAAGTAAAATCTGACACATGCCATACACTGTCATTTCCAGGTTGAGGTGTAGCCAGTTCTTCTTTATCTACAACAAGCTCCCAATAATCGCTGGTATTTGTAATCTTTTCCGCAACAGCTTTAGTAACATGAATTTTTACCACATTAGCGGACATCAGGAAGCTATAATCTCCAACTTCTTCTAAAGTAGAAGGAGCATCAATTTCACTAATTTCGGAATATGAAAAAGCTTGATCTCCTATTTTCTTATATCCTTCCGGTATCGTTATTGATTGAATATACGACGCATCATCATTGAATCCTGCTTCCGCAATTCCTACAACCGGTATCCCTTGAACATTTTTTTCAGGAAGTGTTACCGATCTGTCCTTCATTTTTTCAAACTTCTTACTTCCCGATTTACTGAACCCTTCCACTTCATTATCTGCATTATAAACAAAATCTTCCGACAGATATTCATTGTTTTCTACAACAGGATCAACTACATAGTTTTCTCCATTTGGTAAATGATTTGGATTATCTTCGTCCGGTGTCCATAATAAAACTTTATTTTCGCTTGGTTTCAACGGATTTTTTGTTCCGGGATTTCCATTGAAAGCATCAGAATAAATTGCGGGCAAAGAACTATACGATTGTTTTTTTAATGTTTTAGGAATGTTAATTTCTGCAAGTTGATTATTTGTAAATGCATTGGAATAAATTCTTTCCGTCCTATTTCCCAAAATAAGTTCACTGATTTTATTATTCATAAAACTTTCAGGGCCTATGCTCTTAACGCTGTCTGTCAATACAACTTTTCTAAGTTCATTCCCCTTAAATGCACCCTTTGATGCATATTGAAAACTTTTTGGCGCAATAAACTCTGTCAGCTTATTATTTGCGAAAGTTTCATCAAATATAAATACCAAACCTTCACTCAAAACCAATTCGCTAATCGCATTTCCCTTAAATGCTTTCTCATAGAGTTTTTTATAATTTTTAGGTACAGTAAGCTTAGTTATCCCTTTGTTTTCAAAAGACTTCTCATAAACCGCTTCTACTTCTTCGCCGCTTAAATTAATTTCCGGCAAAACAACTTCTTTATTTTTTTTCAGTTTTTCCATACCTTTTTCAGAAAAACCGTTTACTGTCATTTCATTGATATAGTTCTCGTCATCTATATCGCCTAATTCATATCTGAAGTACCTAAAATCTTCAATGCACCATTTATTTTCCGAATATTTATCTTTTATTCGAATTTCAATCGTCACATCTTCTTTTGGCATAATAAATGTATTGCCGACAAGATTTACTTCTCCAAATCTTTTCTTTACTTTCAAACTTAAAAGTTCTTTACTTGTATCAGTTATTGTATATTTAACTGTTACTCTTGCACCTTCTTTCGCCTGCTCTTCCGGTGTTATCATAACGGTAACTCCATTTGGAGCATCTGTCGTAATCGTAAACTTAGGTGCCATTTTCAAATAAACCGGTTCAATATCAAAAGCTTCAATTCCTATCTTTACTTTCCCTTTGACATTATCAATCTTGGCATTTCCTTTTTCTATTTGATTATTCGCAAAAGCTTGAAGTCCTATTTCCTTTACCGTTTCAGGTATCAAAACTTCTGTTAATTGATTATAACTAAATGCATTAGCTCCAATTATTTCCAATTTGTTACCGAAATTAACCGCCGAAATAGAATTTCCGGAAAATGCGGCTTCTCCTATATTTTTCAGTTCTTTAGGAAGAATGACCTTCTCAAATTTAATATTTTCCGCTAAATCTGTATTTCTAAAGGCATTTGCTTGTATGCTTCTAACTTCTTTTCCATAAATTACCGAGGGGATATTGAGTACATGGTTTTTTTCTCTTTTTTCCCTTCCTGAATCGCTAAGCCCTGTAATTTCAATAAAATCTTTTCCATACTGTGATTTTTCACTGTATGTAAAATCCTTCGCCAAATATTCTTCGCTATCCTTTATCTTTATAAAGTAAGTATCTTTTGTATCATTATAAAAGTTAATTTTATCTACATCCGATACATAAAGCACTACCTTATTATCATGCTCCTCATCTCCCGGATTGTTCTCAAATGCTTTCACACGGATTTCTGTAACACTATCCGGAATAACAACTTCTTTAATCTGATTGTATTCAAAAGCAAAAGGATAAATGATTTTTAACCCCTCTGACAATGTCAATACAGAAATCTGATTTTTTGCAAAAGCACTCGGCTTTATTTCTGTAACAGAAGCAGGAAGTGCAAGTTCCATAATTTCATTGCCATAGAAAGCATTCATTCCGATTTCTTCAATGTTATCATTGATCACCAAAGATTTTATGCCTAAGTTTTTAAACTTGTCAGTTGCAATTATAGAAACTTTATTTCCATGAGATGTTTGCATATTCGGAATTTCAAGTGCTCCATCTTTTGCTGCAAGTTTCTCTTTACCCTTTGGAGTCAATCCGTTACAGTTAACTCCACTAACATAAAAATCTTCTTCGTTCCACACTTCATCGGCAAGATTACCACCCAACAAAGGAGGTGCGGAAAGCTCTTCAATTTCGCTTTCAAGTGATTTTTCAGTCAAATCCTCCGTATCAATGATACTTTCCTCTTCCAGAAAAATCGGTTGTGTAAATTCATCAACATCCTTTAATTCTCCCGATGTTTCAGATATCCCCGACACTTCCACCATTTTTGATGATGACATTGCTTCGTCAAATTCCGCAAAAGTCATATTATTCAATGGAATAACGGATAAAACAACCATCAACATCGAAAGAAATATACTTAATTTTTTCTTAAAATTACTCATTACTACCTCCTTACTAATTTTCACAATTGATAATAATTATCTTTTATTAC
>JBGZJG010000008.1:0-3919 GCA_041848665.1 Filifactor sp. | reverse complement strand
ATTTGCCATAATAAAATCCGATTTCAATGTTTTATGAATATCATTAAAAAATGTATCGGCGTGATAAGAACCAAAATTGGCATCAATTCCTCTTATTGCCATATTCATTTTCGCCATCTTCCATGTGTCTGCATTAGATTCTTGTCCATAAACGGAAATATTCCCTCTATTGTCGCTATGAGCCTGTACAAACTTTTCACTCTGTACGAACATACCACCACTACCCATACATGGATCATACACACGACAATTATTAAATGGTTTGAGTATAGCAACGATAGTCTTTACAATACTTGAAGGTGTATAAAATTCACCACCCTTCGCACCTTCATAGGCAGCAAACTGAGCAATACAGTATTCATACGTCCTACCCAGTAAATCTTTGCTCGCCTCTGATCCATCCATTTTTACTTCGTTAGTAAATAAGTCAACGACTTCCCCTAGTACTCTTTTATCCAAATCAGGGCTGGCATAGTTCTTAGGCAAAACATTTTTGAGTGTAGTATTCTCTTTCTCAATTGCTCTCATAGCGTCATCAATGACTGTGCCAATTTCAGGTGTGTGTGCAGCGGAAGAAATCTTGCTCCAACGAGCTTCTTCCGGTACAAAAAAGATATTTTCCTCTGCATAGGCATCTCGATCATTCTCAAAACCGTCACCTTCTTTTAAAAGCTCCTCATAGCGTTTTTCAAAGGCACTGGATATATAACGAAGAAAAATAAGTCCAACAATTACTTTTCTATATTCTGCCGCAGGAATATGCCCCCAAAGAACACACGCTGCATCCCAAATTTGTTTTTCAAAGCCTATATTTGCATTGTTTTTTCCAGCCATTATTTATTCACCATCCCCTTCAAATTCCATAATATCATCTAAGTTACAATCCAATGCTTTACAGATCTTCCCCAGGACTTCCACAGTAACATTCTCATTTTTATTGAGCTTATTGATTGTGTATGTACGACCCCCGCAAGCTCTGCCAATTCCTTCTTCTTCTTCATATTCCTGTCCAGCAGAATATGCCATAGTTTTTTATAATTAGCTTTCATGATGAACCTACCTTCCACGAATCTATAAAAACCTTTTACATTATAACATAAATTCAAATCAAGATATATCGGTAACTCTATTTTGATTAAAAAGTACTGATACTGAGTTTCTGAAAATAGCAAATGCACATAACAAATTTTCATTCACCATGTGCATTACCTCTATCACTCGATATCCTTTGTTCGAGATTTTTATTTTCTTCCCAGAGATTTATCTGATTCCCTTTTTAGCTGCTGAAGAATGCTTTTCTTAGACTCCTCGTCTCGTCCAAGGCACTGATCGATATTTGTCTTATGTTTCTTAAGTTCGCCACGCTTTTCCTATAACTTATCATGTTCTTCTGCAAGTTCTTGCTGTATGTCGTAAAGACTCTTTGAATATTGATTTAGTTTTTTAAAGATCGTCTTTCCGTCTCCTTATTTTAGACCTTTGAATATCTCTTTCTTTAGATGTGGAAACTGTTTTATAAAAATCTTTGAATCCATGCTAATAAAATGGACACGCTATAAAATATATCGATACGATAAATCAGACAAAAAGAAAGAAGCATTCTCATGCCTAACAATCATTATGATGTGGGGACTTTAAAAAGTCCATCGTATCCCTTCATCAGAATGGTAAATCTCAATCACAGCTTAGCCGTGAGTACAGTATTTCCTCAAGTGCAATAAACAAATGGATAAAACAATACTCTACAGTTGATACTCTTGATTAAGACATATTAACCGCTATTCTACAAGGTTTGACTTTCTCCCCAAAATCCATACATCCATTTCTCGATATTCAGGGGATAGATTTCATTCGCTTGGTTGAGCAAAAGCAATATCTTCTCTTTTCGTTTCATTTTTGCATTTTCACTTTTTAACTCTTTCATCCCTTCAATCAGTTTTCGTGCCTTACTCTTTAAGCTATGCCATTTCTGCCAGTCTTGATCAGACATTTTCTCCGATTTTTCTTTTAATATCTCCCTCCGCAAAAATTTTTCTTTGACTTCATGCAGATTTTCAGGCTCTCCCAATATTGCCGGTTCAAAATAAATCTCACTTAAAAATTGGGACTCCAAAAACAATTTCATCTTTTCACTCACATAAATTTCCCGATTTTTTAAAGAATCTACGACAAAAATATCTTTTGCTGATAAGGTAGATCGTACCAACTTCTCCATGTGCTCTTTTTCATCATAATAAGCATATCCCTCTTTCTCCGGAACCAAAGCATATAAATTTCCTAATGCCTGTGATAAAACCTCATGATGTTTTCTGCGAGTGATATACTCTTCCGCGTCCATATCGCCCGAAGGGTATATTTTAGGCTCATCTGCGGATAAATCCCATGTCTGCCAATCCAACTTGACAATTCTTTCTTTGTAGATCTTTGCAAAATTGAGATCTGAAAAACATTTTTCCATCACTTCTTTTACATACTCTCTTACTATAATAACCGGATGCTCTCGATCATATTGACTTCTACATATCCCGGGACAAAAAGGCGCAGTCCTCGACAAACAATGCTCTTTTTTCTTTTTATCAAAGTGGTATATTCCTTGCCACAGTACCTCCCCATAAGATTCCCACGGCATTTCTTTGTTTTTGAGTATATAAATCATCGCCCTTCCTCCACAAAATTGTTACACAAAAAACTTCCAAAAATGTTTTCCTCTTTATTCTTTATTCTTTATTCAGTAAACATATAGGATCCAATCGTGTTGTTTTTGATACCGATGTCTAATCGGCTATGTTTTTTGCCCTGATTTCTCCTCGATTCGGCTTCTTGATCCCGCCGTCTTTTAATCGAAATCCTCCGTCAATTTTTTATAATACCTTTCCAATTGCCTGACATTTCGGGCTCGTTCCAAAGAATTTGCATCATTTTTATCTGTGTAAGCCAACCATTTATCATGTAACTCATCTAAAATTTTATGTCCCGTTTCGGTAAGATCAAGATTCGTATATGAGAATTTGATAATCCTGCCTTCGATATCCACAGGATTTGCCTTGAGTAACTTTTTTTCATAGGCAAAACGAAGAAAAGTAAGGTGCTCGTCATACAATCTATGAACAATTTCAGGATATCCTCCGTAGCTTTGAAATAAAAATTCGATATCTATCACAACTTCTTTTGCAAAATATAATTCGTGATACACATACTTTATGGTTTTTATCAGCCGATCCTTGTCTTCAAGATCTCCAATCTCAACAAATTGATAATATTGCCAATCAAATAAATTTACCGTTTTAAAATCGGGCAATATATTCTCAGGTTTTTCAAAAGTCGGAGCATAAAGAACAAAAAGCTTTTCCTTATACAGCACCCCGACTCGTCTTCCCGATACAAGTACAATATATTCGCCGAAAAGAGATTCCAGCGAAAAGTTGTTTATTTCTCTACACTGTTTTTTCACATACTTAGCAAACTTTTCCGTCGTCATTTTTCTTCTCCTGTTATGTCATACGAATTGCACCGCCTCTAAATCCGATGATATCTTGATAAGATGTACTCAAAAATAGTATGCGATGGCAACATCGCTAAGCGGGTTCAGTTTTCTTTATGCTTTTTCGATTTTACTCTCTGAACAGCTTGATGTACAGCTCTGCAATTTCTTGAGTCAGCTGTGAAATCGACTCTTCTTTTTTAAAAAGAACATAGACATCACAATATAAAATCATAAAAACGCTTAACACAAATTTTTCTTTTTCTGCAAATTGATTTTCTCTGCAAATACGATATTCTTCTTAGCTGTCAAGACATATGTTACACTTTTGAGAAATACTCCGATACTACTTGATTCGGACTTTTGAAGTTCAAACAGGTTTTCGCCGTAGCGTTATACCGTTTTTGATGGTTTTCGATTGCTTTTCTCAGTTGTTTT
>JBGZJG010000007.1:0-5612 GCA_041848665.1 Filifactor sp. | reverse complement strand
TCATCATAATTTCTTCCAAGTCTATCTATGGATTTGATATATAGTTCATCCCCTTCTTGCAGTTTTCTTATGAGCTTTTTATATTTTCTCCGATTAAAGTCTTTGCCACTTGCCTTATCAATGTAAATTTTATTCATCTCAACCTCCTCTTTCAAAATAGCAGTTAATTGTCTATCTATATTTTGTTCTTTTGTTGATACTCTGATATATCCATATTTCATCTATTCCCCTCCGTTTCTTATACAATTAGTATTATATGGATATCTTAAGAAAAGATTTGCTATATTCACTCTAAATGAAAATATTTGTAAAATTTACGGGTTTCTTCACTTACACTGAAGTTGTTTCTCTATTCCCTGTTTTGCTTTTTAGGAACAAATGAAGATGATTTTTATACTTATTTCCTCTTACTACAACAACTAAAATTTTTTCTGTTAGATATTTTAAATTCAAACAATAAAAAACAGTAAACCAATTTGATTTACTGCTCCTGCGTTATTCCTATTTCGTTGTTAGTGGATAAATCGTAATTTATCTGATTCGTTCTCCCATTTCCATTTTTCTACGCCAGTCCGGTGCAAATCCATCATCAGATCATAAATGAATAATTTTTTCTCTGTCATTCATAAATTCAGGCGCCTTCAAACTATTTATTTTCTTCATATTCATCATCAAAAGAAAAGACATCATTAGGTGTGCAGTCAAGTGCCTTACATATCCTCTCTAAATTCTTAAATGTGATAGGCTTATCCTTGCCCATTTGTGCCATAGCATTAGTTGTTAATCCTGCCATAGCAATTACATCAGTTTTCTTTAAGTTTTTTTCGCAAGTTGCACCCATAGCAGTTTGTAGTTTAATGCCATATTGCCCCTCTTTTCATTACAATATAATTTATAAATTATATTGTAAATATCGAGCATATTCAATATTTGATTGTTTTGCATCGTTGTTTTAGAGTTTTGATTGTGTCATTCCGTCTTTATTTAGCCATAAATTCATTCGTTTGGCGGAGACGGTGGGATTTGAACCCACGCGCCGGCAAAACCGACCTACCGGATTTCGAATCCGGACCCTTCAGCCGCTTGGGTACGTCTCCAAAAAATTACTTGCTGCTTTTCAGTCGGTTCTTTGGTTGACACAGAATAAAACAACCTCTAAAAAAATGTATTTCTGTATAATTGAGCTCGATTTTTTATCAGCCTGTACAATACCTACAATCCGACTTTTTCTAAAAGCAACATTCCTAAAAGATTAAGTGCTGAAAAAGCTTGTACCTACACTTATTTGAATGTTACTGTAAACAGTTTAACAGAAATTGTTATAATGTGCAATATAAGTTTCTACTACTTGCAAACTATTTTTTGCGGCATGTTTATAATTTTGGATAAAATTTTCATAGCTATCGCCATTTGCTTTATCCGAAATGGCTCGAATAACAACAAAGGGTATCTCATTTAAATAACAAACTTGAGCAAACGCAGCACTTTCCATATCAACACAATCCGGATTGAATTTTTGAAGAATATGCTCTCGTTTATCCAAGTCGATAAATGTTTCTCCGCTGGCAATTTTGCCGGAAATACATCGAAAATTTCGTTTCCTGTCATCAAGGGTTCCATTCCTACGGATTTTTTCAAAATCATGTTCTTCCGTTCCAAGAGTATACGATTGCAAACAGATTTTTACCATTTCGGGATTTGCAAAAATCCAACTGCTCTCCATAAACGGCGGAAATTTTTTCAAAATATGTTCTTCCACATCATGATGAATCAACGCATTTGATACGACAATATCTCCTATCTCAAGGTCGGGGTTCAATGCGCCCGCCACTCCCGACAAGATCATCTGATCCATTCCACACTCCCGAATAAGCAACTGTGCCGCAACCGCAACATTGGTTTTGCAAATTCCGCATTGGCAAGCATACACCTCCATCTTACCTATGTTGCCTCGATAAACGGTAATCATGGATACTCTCTTCCATTGCGTCATTTGATATTTCTCAATAAACGGAAAAATTTCCTCCTTCATCGGGCCTATTACTCCAATTTTCATGGCATTTCCTTTCCCCAAATCACTCTGTTTTATCGTCTTTCTATTTTCTTGTCCTTTCATTGTGATGATACGCAAGAAAATTATCCTTTTTCAGTTTGTTTCAAAATTCATGCCACCACACAACTATTCTGAATGCAAAAACTATACGAAGCATCATTTTAAAATATAGCTGCCGTATCTCATTATAAAAAAAAACAGCATGAAAAGCAGTAAATTTTATTATAGCTTTAATCATTGATTTAATATAAAAAATACTCAAAATCCGCTATTGAACTACCGATTTTACAAATCTTCTTCCTCTCATTCAAACATAAAATCAAAATTACCCTTTTCAATATAACAGTTGCTATTATCTTCGATTAGGTATTCGTACAATTCAGCCATATCAACATAGCAAAAAGCATTATATATATAGATGGAATGGCACAATGTTTTAACGGATACATTGCATGAAGAACGAAACCGAATATTCACCTAAAAAAATTATCTCCAATTTGTAGTCATTTATTTTTGTCAAATTTAATCCGGCATCTAAATAGGATTTCGTATTAGTATAAAAATCCGTTTCGATCCAAAAGTACCAAAATCATTCCGTGTGCCAAAATCATAGACGGAATTCCTATGGAAAATTTTTTGTGCAACGTTTTGTGCGAAAAAAGTTTCATACCGATATAAAATCCGATACTTCCTCCAATTGCGGAAACAAATAAAAGCGTGTTTTCAGAAATTCTGCGTCGCTTTTTCTTGGCAAATCTTTTGTCCATACCACAAAGTAAAAAACTAATGGCATTAACACCTGTCACATAATATAAAAAATAATTATTCATCTGCTTTTTTTCCTCTGTTGTAAAAATCAATATTAATAATCTTTGAAGTGTCTGCTCGTTGTCCTTCGGAATTTGTCGTATTTTTTTCTTTTTGCCCCATGAAATGTCCTTTTAATACCCATTTTTCCGTCACCTCATTGATTTTTTCCAAGGAAGAAATCAACTTATCATATTCCTCTTTTTCCGGCAATGAATACATGGAATCAAGATACAGCAAAACCGTACTCGGATGAAATTCCAATTTGGAGAATACATAAATCATACTTTTGACAGCATCTTCATCTTTTTTGGAAAAATTGTTCTCATGTTTCAAAATTTCAACTGCTCTGCTCAAATGAATACTGTCCTCATAATACGATAAGGTTCCCTTTTTCTCAAGTTCTTCAAAATCCAATTCCTTATAGGAATACTCATATTCTTGCTGCATTTGACGAAATTGCTCGGCAAAACCGACCGTACCGTGATAAATATAATCCGAGGAGACATTTATTCCCGCATAATAGCTTTTGAGCAAAAACATATTTCCAAACGATGCTTTCATCAAATTTTTAAAATGTTCGGCAAATGCTTCTTGTGACGGAAATAATTCCGAATTGTCCTCTTTGATTTTTTTAGAAATAGCATCTATTGCCATATCTACGGGGTATACACCATATACATTGGCAATCCCCATAACATAAGCAATTATTTTTGTATTTACGGCAATGAGCTTTTCCGTCTTTGTAAAATCAGAGGAATAAACGACATCCATCATCTCCTTTGGCATAACCAATGTCTTTATCCCGCTTTCATTGACACGAAAAAACATTTTTTTGCTCTCAAAGTAATCCACTTCTCTCTCCTCTTCTTCCGTCAAAGGCTCGGAAAGATGATGCACGCCGTTTTGATAAATCAGTTTTGCAATCCAATTCATACGAGATACATCGTAGTATGAAATTTGATTTTGCAAATACTCTTTCAGATGGCTGCAAATTTTGTGTAGCAATTCGGACTTACTTTGTTTTTCCTTTGTGTCCTCTCCCAACTCCATAGCCATTTTTTCCGCATCTTCATAAAGCAAAAATTTGTCATAGGTATAGGGTTTATACACCTGTCTCCATTGAAACAATTCTCGGTATCCCGTATACTTTTCTTTTAATTCTTCGTTTTTTGCAAGAACAGTCTCGTTATTCAAAATCGGCTTTCCGCTGCTGTCAAATTCTATTCCGTCTACCATCTTCTGTAATTCTCCGGAGTCTAATATTTTGTCAATTTCCTGTTTTTCCTCATCTCCAATCCTCATACCGTAAGAATTGAGCATATCCTTAAGCTGTGATTTCAATGAATCATCCATACCCGAAAATAGAACATCCACCATTTTATCCATCACTTCGCTATTGTTGTCCATCTCTTTTTCTATCATTTCTTCCGCTTGTTTTTGCTTTTTCTTTTCTTCAAAGGAAACAATTTTATCGTCATCGTTCTTCTTGTCCATAGTATTCTCCCTCTTTCTTTTGTGAAATTTGCCCTTCATCCAATTCGGTTATCTTATCCAATTCTTTCAGCAATTTTCGACTGCGTACGCCTACTAATTGATCCAACTCACTACTTGCATCACTCATCTTTTTTTGTGTCTTTTCCAAAACCGCTCCGAATTTATAAAACTCTGTGCGAATAAGCGAAAGAAGGTTCCATACCTCTCCCGTTCTCGTTTCGATTGCAAGCGTACGAAATCCCATCTGCAAACTGTTCAGCAATGCCGCAAAATTAGACGGTCCCGCCACAACAACCTTGTATTCTCTTTGCAACGTTTCCAACAACTCCGGTCTTCTGGTCGCCTCCGCATAAAGTCCCTCCGTAGGCAAAAACATAATTGCAAAATCCGTCGTCTTGGGCGGATAGACATATTTTTCAAACACATCTTTTGCACTTTTTCGCAGAGCTGTTTCAAGCTCCTTTCCCGCTTTGTCAATAGCTTCTTTATCCAATGCATCAAATGCCTCGGTCAAACGAAAATATGCCTCCATCGGAAATTTGGCATCAAGTGGTAAATAAACGTATTCTCCTTGCAATCTTCCGGGCAATTTTATGGCAAATTCCACCATATTCTGTGTGGTAGGATTAAGCTTCACATTTTTTTCATATTGCTCCGGCGACAAAATCTGTTGCAAAATTTGCTCCAACTGAATTTCTCCCACAATTCCCCTTAACTTTACATTGGAGAGCACCTTCTTCAAATCACCTACTCCTTCCGCCAAACTGCTCATCTCTCCCAATCCCTTATGCACTTGCTCCAAACGCTCACTGACAAGCTGAAAAGATCGCCCCAATTTTTCTTCCAAAGTTTTATGCAGGTTCTCATCAACGGTATTTCGGATTTGCAAAAGTTGTTTTTCATTGCTCTCTTGAAACAGTTGAAATTTATCATCGACGGTATTTCTTACCCCCTCCAACTTTTTGTCCACACGCTCCATCACTTGATACATTACCTGCTGATTTCTTCCTGCCATTTGGCTCAATTCATTTTGTTGAAGTTTCGACAATTCCGTCATAGATTGAAACAATCTGTTCTCCATATTGGTACTGCTTACATTCTGATTACGTTCAAGCTGATACATTCCATCTTTAAACAGCCTCTCCAATTCCTGCAAATCTCTGTTTTCTTTATTTTTCCTTCCCAAATACACAATAAGCTGCGCCGACAACAGCACAATTATTACCATATTTAACACAAAAATCCATACTTCCAT
>JBGZJG010000006.1:0-10268 GCA_041848665.1 Filifactor sp. | reverse complement strand
GATTTTATACACATTTTCACAGTATCTTATTTTGAACAACATTGAAAAAACAGTAGTTTCAAGCATTAAAAACACCCAACAGCATAACTTATAATAGAACTACCTGTTTACACTACCTATAAAAAACATTTTTTGTTTGATTCCCTATCAATTTAAAATCTCACTATTCTTTATTTAATAAAAATTAATATTTCCTCAAACAAAACTTATCTTTTCAATTATTACTTACCTCAAAAAACAATGTGAAAACATTTTTTTCAAAAAATAACAAATTTTAAAAACCTTTCGGATCGTAAAAAATTATCAATCCGAAAGGCTCTTCTCTCTATAATTTCCTCAAGACACTTATGTTCCAAATCGCAATACTTATAAATCCCGCTTATTGAATTTTCTATTATTTTTTCTTATTTCCTCTGTAAAGATAACTCATATAATTCATATTATCTACCTTAAATCTTTTTCATATCATTATCGTAATTTTCCGCAAGATAAAATATTTTTTTCCATTGGACGTTTCAATTATTAAACTACACTTGTAAGCCACCTTTATTGACAGGTTAAAATGTCTCCTTTCCAAATAAATTATTGTTCTCATGAAAACTCTTAATTTAAATATACCGTGTTACTTATTGTTAAATTAAATTTACATGAAAACATACAAATTTTTCTCTTTCTACTTTTCATAATACATATTGAGAGCATTTTCCAAAGCAATAGCTCGAAACTGATTTTTCCCTTTTTTCGTTAAATATGGATTAATAAACTCTGCACGGATATCCTCTATTTTTTTTCCTTCCGCTTCGGGAAAATTACGAAAACGTTTAAATGTTCCCATTCCCGAAACAAACTTTGCTCTTTTCACTGTCTTTCCCTTCACTGCCATAGCGACTACACACCCTCTCCCCATAATGGTTTTATGTGTTCCTGTTATAATTTTTCCATAAGTTCGCAATTCATCTCCGACTTCACGAATATGCTTTCGTTGTGCATACACCGCCCAAGCTTGAATAGCTACCAATACAACTAATAAAACTATCATTATAACATTCATATCTCCCATCTTCATTTCCTCCTCGATTTATTTTTTATAAAATAGCTTTTCTTCTTTCATTTTCTTCATTAATCTTTTCCTTACTGTTACAGCTCTCTCATATTTTCCGTTAAAATTCTTATCATCTATCCTTTTACCTTGGCAGACGATAGAGTTTTTTTCCTTTTTCGGTTACTTCCTCTATGCTCTTTTCTTCTAACAACAAATTTAGAAGAGAGTTTGTAAACACTTTCGGATTGTTTACAATCGCCCGATTTCGGCTCATAAAATTTCGGCTGCTTATTCCCTTCATCAAAAATTCAATTTCTGCTTTCGACAAGCCTTTTTTATGTTTCAACTCTCTTAGAATGATGTTTTTTCCTTTGCTGTACAAATGATTTGCCAAATCCAAATCACGATTTACGGTTTTTTTGAGACCCCAAATATAAACAATTACGGTAGCCAATGCAAACAGCAAAATATATATTATTGTGTTATATCCCATGTTTATTTCTCCTTGACAAATGTAATATACTTATTTTGTTTTAAGATTTCTACAAAGGTCGATAACCTTTCATAAAGCGGTTCACATTCCTTCCCGAATTCTTTTGCTACTTCCTGCCCGATTTGATACACATTTTTCTGCCCATCAATTCTCTGCCAAACAAAACTTGCATATCTATCCAAATCTATATGGCTTATCTTTGGTGTATGAAAAATTTTTTGTGCCAAACTCGCATAAAACCCTCTATGCTGTACGTGCACCGTAACGATATCTTCTTTCACATCCCATTGAAATTCCTTGTTGTGCACAGGGATATAATCCAAATAATTTTTCTTTTTCATTTTCTCTTCAAACTCTCCCTAAATATCAAATTTGTAATTTGCCTTACCGTATAATAGCATTATATCAGATTACTGTCCTTTCCGCATAAAAAAAGAGCCAATCTCGATTTTTTTCGAGTCAGCTCTTTTTGATAATCCTCACAATTTTAAGATAACATTATTTTTTTACTTTTTGGGGTTTTGAAATACGAATTAATGAAAATGTCAAAACTGCAAAGACTGCAAGCGCCAATATGTTTCCAAATTCACCCATATTAAGGTTAGCTCCGATATTGATGACATCTCCCCACGTTTTTTCCGGTCCTGCCGGAATAATTGCAAATACCGCAAGTAAGATGCCTATAATGCCTTCTCCCGCAATCAAACCGGAAGTATATAAAATTCCGTTTTCCACAGCACTCTTACGTTGTTCTTCCGAGAAGGATTTTTTCTTTTCAATCATATATCGAACTAATCCTCCAACCATAATCGGTGTGCTCAAGTGGATTGGCAAATAAAGTCCTACCGCAAAAGGAAGTACCGGTATTCCCAAAATTTCAACTCCAATAGCAATCGCCGCTCCGCCAAATACCAATGTCCAAGGAAGATCTCCTCCCATAACACCTTCTACAACCAACTTCATTAAAATTGCTTGCGGTGCCGGAAGTTCTTTTGAGCCATATCCGAAAGATACGCTAAGCAACCACAATACTCCACCAATTGCCAATGCCGATGCTACAACTCCAATAATTTCTCCGATTTGTTGTTTCTCGGGGGTTGCCCCTACAATATAACCAGTCTTAAGGTCTTGTGAAGTATCTCCTGCAATCGCTGCAATGATACAAATAATGGAACCGATTGCAATAGCTCCAAGCATTCCTTCTTGACCTATCATTCCAGTCTTTTTAAGAATGAAGGTGGAAATCAATAATGTCGCAATCGCCATACCGGATACCGGGTTGTTACTGCTTCCTACCAAGCCTACCAGACGTGCGGATACTGTCGCAAAGAAAAATCCGAACACTGCGATAATCAATGCACTTACAAAGTTTACAGGAATAGACGGTAATATGTCAATAAAGATAACAAGTGCTACTACACCAATCAAAATAATCTTCATGGATAAGTCTCTATCGGTACGAATAATTCTGTTTCCGAAATCTTTGTTGGAATAATCTTTGATAGCATCTCTAAAAGTTCTTACGATAAGAGGCATGGATTTTATCAAGCTCATGATACCGCCTGTTGCAACGGCTCCCGCTCCTACATAACGGATATATTTGCTCCAAATATCCCAAGACTCCAATGTGCTGATCGGATCTGTTCCCGGATAAATAACGGCATCTCCTCCAAAGAAACTGATTAACGGCATAATCATTCCCCAGCCCAAAACAGCTCCTGCCAACATATAGCCGGAAATTTGCGGTCCACAGATATATCCTACTCCAAGAAGTGCGGGAAGTACGTCTCCTCCAATACCTGTTCCTTTGTATTGCGGGGTTGCAATTTCATAATGTACTTCACTTGGGAAAAGTTTCATACCGTCTGCCACAAATTTGTAAAGTGCGGCAATTCCCAAACCTTTAAATACGATAGAAGCTTTTGCTCCTCCTTCTTCTCCCGCCAAAAGTACTTCCGCACAAGCAGTTCCTTCCGGATACGGCAAAGTTCCATGTTCATTGACTATAAGTGCCTTACGAAGCGGAATCATGAACAAAACGCCCAATGCACCACCACAAAACGCAATGGCAGAAATACTCAGAAGGTTAGGCATTCCTTGTCCCCATTCTTCCATCCACATAAACATTGCAGGAAGAGTGAAGATTGCCCCTGCCGCCAAGGATTCTCCTGCGGAACCGATTGTTTGAACCATATTGTTTTCTAAAATCGAATCTCTTTTTAAAATAACACGAATAACTCCCATAGAAATTACTGCTGCCGGAATTGATGCGGAAACCGTCATACCGACACGCAGACCAAGATAAGCATTTGCTGCACCAAATACTACTGCCAAAATAATTCCAAGCGCAATAGAGACCGCTGTAAATTCAGGCAATACTTTGTCTGCCGGAATAAAAGGCTTAAATTCTTTCTTTTTTTCCATTTTTACCTCCCTAAAATATAAATATTATTCCCCTTCTTTCATCAAAAATGGAGCATTTTAATGAATTTCCGGTATACATTATCGGAGAAACCCCTCTCCCATATATCTACATTTGTTTTCTAAAGAACCCCAACTTCAAAAAACAAAGTGTATTCCACTGTTATGACAAAATTTCTCTTCTTCCTTCCAAAGCTTTTCCGATTGTAACATCATCTGCAAATTCCAAATTCGCTCCTACCGGAAGTCCATGTGCAATTCTTGTCACTTTAATACCGAACGGTTTTATTAACCTTGCAATATACATGGCCGTTGCCTCTCCGTCAATTGTTGTATTGGTTGCAATGATAACTTCTTTGATTTGCGGGTCATGCAAACGGCTGATTAATTCTTTAATGCGAATCATATCCGGCGTAACTGCTTGCGAAGGCGAAATCGTTCCGTGAAGTACATGATACTTTCCGTGATATTCTCTGGTTCTCTCCATTGCAGCGACATCTCGCGGATCTTCCACCACACAAATGGTGCTTGCATCTCTGGTTTGCGAATTACAGATACTGCACGGGTTTTGGTCGGAGATATTGTAACACACTTCACAGTAAGCAATATGCTCTTTCGCATTCATAATGGATTGTGCCAAGCCGGTAACTTCTTCTTGAGGCATATTGATAATATAAAATGCAAGGCGTTGTGCCGTTTTATATCCCACACCGGGCAATTTTCCCAAGCGCTCGATTAATTGATCAATGTGACCGGAATAATGTTGCATTAGAATAACCCCGGAAGATTCATTCCGCCGGTAAGCTGTGACATTTTACTTCCTGCCATCTCATCCGCCAAACGAAGTGCCTCATTGACTGCAGATAACACCAAATCCTGTAACATTTCAATATCTTCCGGATCTACTACTTCCGGTTGAATGGAAATAGAAACAATTTCCTTCTTTCCGCTGGCAACAACCTTAACTGCTCCTCCGCCAACAGATGCTTCCACTTCTTTTGTTTCCAGTTCCGCTTGCATTTTTTCCATATCTTTTTGCATTTTTTGCACTTGTTTCAACATATTATTCATATTTCCCGGCATTCTTCCCGCCGGAAAACCGCCTCTTTTTGCCATCATTCATTCCTCCTATTTTATACTTACTTTACTATGGGTTTTATTATACCTTTTTTTCTACTGAATTTCAAACGTTACCTCAGGAAATTCCCATTTCAATTTTTCCAACACTCCATCATTCTCTTCTCTAATTTCAGTAAGTTCATCAAAATATAGAAAGGAAACTCTTACTTCTTCGGTCAACACTTCCGTAAATAAATGGCTCAATAAACTTTTTGTTTCATTTGTATCAATCTTATCTTTATGAAAGGAATAAGCTCTCTCATAGGCAATGTAAATGACATTGTGCACAAATCGTATGACCTTTCCTTCTTGCAACAATGCTTTTTTCCCTGCATCTCTCTTTTGAATAAGCAGCTCACATACTTTTTGGAGTGCCTCTTGTGCCTGTTCTATTTTTTTTTGCTCTTCTCCGGTCAATTCCACAAGTTCATTTGCAGGTTTTTCAACAAAGACAGGTTTCTTTTCAGATTTTCGTTTTTCCGATGAAACAACAACGCCCGCTTGTACCCTTTCCCGAATTTTATCAATTTCTTCCCTCAAACGAGAAACTTCCTGTCTCAAGCTTTGCAATTCATGATTTTCTCCTGTATCTCCCGAAAGCTCCATCTGTTTAATTAATTGCACTTCAAACAAACTGCAAGGAGACGGAGCATATTTGATCATGGTTTGAATTTCCGCTAACTGTTCTATCCATGCTACCAAATCAGATGCTTCTATCTCAGAGAGAAGTTCCACCTGTACCGTTTGAGAAATCTGCAAAGTTTGCAACAAAAGATTTCGCATATATTCCAACATTTGTTGCACAAAAAATTTGATATCCGTTCCTTCGTTATCCATTTTTTCGATTAGCTTAAGCATAGAGACAATATCCTTTGCCTTAAGATATTTCAAAAAATGAACATATTGTTCTTCCTGCACATCTCCCAAGATGGACAGCAAAGTTTCTCGATTAATATGCTCCAAAGACATGGCTTTATCCATCAGTGACAATGCGTCTCTCATCGCTCCATCACTTTTTTGCACAATGATTTCCAACGCCTCTTCTTCAAAGCTTTTTCCTTCCTGTTCCAAAACCCAGACCAAGCGCTTGTGCAATATTTCATTGTCAATTTTTTTGAAATCGAAACGCTGACATCTGGAGAGTACAGTGGAAGGAATTTTTTGCGGCTCCGTCGTCGCTAAAATAAAAATAACATGCGCAGGAGGTTCTTCCAAAGTTTTCAGCAAAGCATTAAATGCTCCCGCCGACAACATATGAACTTCATCAATAATATAAATTTTATATCTCCCGACCGACGGCATGAACACAACATTATCCCGAATATCTCGAATATTATCCACAGAATTATTTGAGGCCGCATCCAACTCCATAATGTCCAAATCGGATTCCAAACAAGGCTTGCATTGATAACAAGGCTTTGGTTCTCCTATACAGTTTACTGCTTTTGCCAAAACTTTAGCGGTAGAAGTTTTTCCCGTTCCTCGAGGTCCACAGAATAAATATGCATGGCTCATCATATCATTCAAAATCTGATGCTCCAAAATAGAAGTAATGTGCTCCTGTCCAACGATATCTTGAAACGTCTTAGGGCGATAAATGCGATACAACGCCTGATGCATAAAAATTCTCCTTCCTTTCGATAAAAAATCGAATTTTTTATTCATTATACCATAAATACTAAATTCAAGCATCGCCTTTAGCTCGCTTTCATTAAGTATTCAGGTATCCCTCTCACTAAACTCAAGCTTCGTTATCTCTCGCTTTCGTTAAGTGTTCACATTATACCATAAATACACACAACTGCATAAAAAAATCGACTCTGCAATATAAATAGCACAAGTCGATCTCATATTAGCAAAAAATAGCTGTGCACCGCCTGTCGAAATAACTCAATTACCTGTTTCGTAAAACAACGCTCATCATCGGCACTCCCATAACACACGAAAGACTTTACTTATTGCTGCTTCCTTCCGGACCTGACAAGGTTCGTAAGCTTTCATTGCATGGGACCGACAAGTCAACACGCAGTTTTTTCGTCATGATAACCAAAGCATCCCTTCATAGCGGAATTCAACCCTGCTAAAGCGGATTGCAGGTTACAAGGCACCGCTAACTCCCCGTATAGCACAGCAAATCCTTATAAACAAATTTGCTTTTTCAAGCTTAACTTTCTTTCGAAAACCAAAGCTTTCTTTCAATAAAACAAAATTCTGCCAAACATGTTTTCTCTGAAGTCTTTTCTTATTTTATCAAACGGAACTCTTTCCGTCAATCTTTATTTCTTAAGTGCATCTTCTACTGCATTTACCATAATATCCTTCGTCAATGCTCCTTGTGCATAACCGGTAATATTTCCGTTCTTATCAATAATAAAGGTTGTTGGAAACGCACTGATTTGATAATCGGAAAACAAATCTCCGCTTGCATCGAAAATAGAAGGAAAACGATACCCGCCGTTTTGTATAAAATCTCGCAATTCCTGTTCACCGATGTCACTTGCATGAGGATTGTCTGCATTTCTCGGATTGACAACACCCAAAACAATGACATCCCCCTTATTTTCTCCATAATCTTCATATAATTCCTGAACATCCGGAATTTCAGCATTACAAGGTCCACACCACGTTGCCCAAAAATTCAAAAAAATGACTTTTCCTTCATAATCTTCTAATCGATGTACAACTCCATTTTGATCTGTTCCGCTAAAAATCGGTGCCGCCATTTCATCAGAAGATGCGTTTTGGTCGGACGCTTGCTCCTTATCTTTTGAATCCGCATATGGCTCATTTGCCTCTTGTTCAGATATTTCTTTCTCTTTTCCGCCTTGCTGCGACGGCGCATTCAAATATCCTGTAATCCCGTTTAAGTAACCTGTAAATACGCTAATCCCCATAATAATCAGCAAAACTCCTCCGATTTTCGGAATAAAGGAAGCCCATTTACTTTTTCGTTCAAAAAAACTCATAATTTTAGTGGTAAAAATGCCAAACAAAACAAATGGAATCAAAAATCCCAATCCATATAACAAGACGAGCATTCGACCGGCCAATGCCGTTTTGGCTCCCGAAGCCATAATCAAAACCGAAGACAACATCGGTCCAACACACGGAGTCCATGCAAAACTAAAGGTAAATCCTGCCAACAAAGCAACAAAAGGACTTGCTTTCTTCATCTGCCAAAAGACAGGCAATCGTCTTTCTCTATTTAAGAAGTTACTTTTATAAAAACCGATTTGATATAAGCCTAATAAAATGATAATTATCCCGCCAATTCGACTAAACAACATCTTATTTCCCGAAAAAAATTGTCCTGCGGAAGTAAATGCCAAACCCAAAACAAAAAATGACAACGAAATTCCAAGCCCGAAAAATAAAATATTCATAACCTTACGACTCAAAAGTTTTCGCCTCAAAATGTCATCTGATAAATCTTCTTCCTCCGACTGTCCTGCCAAGAAACCCAAATAAATGGGTAAAATCGGTAATACACACGGCGAAAAAAAAGAAAGAACGCCTTCCAAAAATACCAACAAAAAACTGACATGCTCTACACCTATTATCTGATTCATACCTTCACCTCATTTTTGATTTCAAAATTTCATAACAACCTAAAATAAATCTTACACAGACATCGTAACAAAAAACAAACTCCCGCACAATTTGCAAATAAAATTACTCTGTTAGTTTAAATAAAGAAATCTCCTCACAAAAGAAAATACCTATACACTCTTCATCAAACAAAATAGCGTTGTCTCCTTTGAATGTTCTGTTCTTTTCAAATTTAAAACTATGCCGCTATGAATTGCATCATAAATACAAAACTTAAGCATCGTCTCCGGCTTACTCTATCTCGTCGTAGGTTGCATAAGTTCGTTCATTTTCTTTCACAACAATCTCGCTGACTTTAACAAGATATTATCTTCCAATCATACTTTGCTTTTGGGCATATGCTTTGGATACTTCTCTCAAGGAGAAATGGGATTGCTTATATTTATACCGATTTGAAATTCATTCAAACAAAACACTCAAATTTTTTACACTTTGAAAATACATCTCATTCCATCTAAAATTAAAAAAACTTATCAAAACATTTTTCATTTTAGCTTCAATACCTTGATAAAGCATTGCAAATTCTCTTTATAAAAGGTTCTCTCCCATACGCTTTTCAAATAGAAAATTTTTCTAAAACAATATCTTAATAACAGCCATCTTTTACTCTTTGCCTACATTGTTTCTGCAAGAATCCTTCTTAATGTTGGATTGTTTATTTTCTTAATCTTAAACAATTATCGAACATTCCATACAATCTCATATCATCGAGAGTCTGATTTCCACTCCTCTTATTTACCGCATTTACCGAAAGACACATATCACTTTTACTCATTTCATTATAAATCTTATTTCTAAAGAAGATATAACACCATTTAATATTGAAATTTCAAGTATTCAAGAAGATTTTATCAACACTTTTTGTCCACCCTCAAAGTTGTTTCAAACAAGTTTAAACCCACTGCAACACGTATTTTTCAATGTTTACAATGGGTTCTATCAACACTTTTTGTCCTATAACTCACTCTTTTTGTCCACCCTATATCTTGTTTCAAAAAACTCAAAACCGCTGTGCATAAGAATTTTCAATGTTTACAGCGGTCTTTTCCAACTTTTTCCGTCCTATAACCCTCTTTATAATCATATATCTAATGTATGGTTTTCTGGTGTGTATAAATCTAAAATCCGATATACAAAATCAAATAATCATATATCTAATGTATGGTTTTCTGTATACAAAAAACCGTGAACGTATATAACATTCACGGTCTTTCTAAATGGCGGAGAGAGGGAGATTCGAACTCCCGATACAGTTTCCCGTATACACGCTTTCCAGGCGTGCTCCTTAAGCCGCTCGGACATCTCTCCAAATTTCATAACTTCATTAGTTTATCACATTAAAGAATGCTTGACAAGACTATTTTTTGTAATTTAAACATATTCTTCTATGATTGTCAAACATATGTGACAAAAAAGCCATCTAAATCGTATTTCAAAAAGGCATGGTTTCCACTTACAAACTTTGAAGATTTCTCTCAAGGAGTAAAGCGTAGCCTACCTTTACTGAATTCTTCAGGGTTTGTATCTTTTAAGATGCCTTTTTGAAATACTGTTCTACCATTTCATTGGATATCCGATAAAATG
>JBGZJG010000005.1:0-7839 GCA_041848665.1 Filifactor sp. | reverse complement strand
GGAACTGTTGCTCCAAAAAGAAAATCGCAAGAAATTTGCACCCAAACCTGCCAAAGCCTTTCGAAACAATCAAAAGCGTTTTCAATATGATTATGAAGAAGATTTTTATGAACCGTCTTATGAGGATGAGTATTAAAATAAAAAAATATAAAGTCGAAAAAGCGGTGCGACTTTGAAAGAGGACGAGTATAAATGGATACAAAAATGAAAAATGCAATCAAACAAATTGTGATTTTTTCCTTGAGTGTTATTGTCGTTTCGGGAATTATTACACTTAAACCATGGCAAGATACACCTACTTTGGATAACCCTCTGTTTTTGGGAGTACAGGAGGAAAAAGACGGAATTGATCAAGCAATCAAAAATAATTATCCGACGTTGGAGCCTATTGAAGTCAAGCAAGACGGCTACCGTTTGTTGGTAGACAATATTATGATTGAAGAAGGAAGACTTCATTGTGAAACAACCGTAGAATTTCCGGAGGAAGAAAAGACAATTCCTGCACATCCGACAAATGGAGCGACAACTCAAACTACGGCATCGGAAGGGCAGACAATACAGAGCAATACAGGAAATGAACTGCCAAAGCCGAATAATAGCAATGGTTCGGCACAAGTGCAATCAAATGAACAAGCCGGACAAATTGCAACGGATATTCTCGTATTTGAAGAACAAGAGCGTGTAAAGGGCGTTGTGATAGAATTTTTTGTGCGGGAAAGAGAGGAAGGGAAAAATGGCGGAAAATCCATTCGTGTACCGATTACTTATGAAGTGCTGCCGCAAAAAGAAGAAAATAAGTTGTCCTATAAGGTGGACGGCATTTTAACTTCGGATGATTTGAAATATCTGGTACGGGAAAAGACGCAACTTATTGCGGCAATCTCTTATTATGACAGTTGGAAAAAAGAGGAAGAGGCAGATGCGGATAGAAGTAAAGAAAATTATCGTCAAGGTTATCTGCTGCATCTTTTTGGAGAAATTCCAATCAAAATTACAGAGGAAAAAGTGTTATCTTCAAGAAGAATTCCTATCAATCAAGAAATCCCGACGGAATTCGGTTCCGTTATTGTCGATGATTTGGTGGTAGGACCGAGCCAAATTACATTAATCACGAGAAGTGCTTTGGAAAAAGGCTATGAATTAGCAAGTTTTGAAGATGGAAGATTGATTGCTTCAGATGGCAAGGTATATCTTTTGCAGAGAAGTTATGCTTTTGAGAATTCTCCGGAAGGAAAAAAATTCTTTTATTTCAATCCTTCTAATTACTTTGAGCAAGATGCATCGGAGCAATATACCTTTCAATTCAGCGATATTTCTTTGCGAGACAATCGGGAAGACAAAATGAGAATTGCTTTGCATGGAAAATATCCGCAAAAAGTAGAAGTTGCCGGAAAAGAAGTTGTGCTTGAAAGAGCTTCTTATGATGAACGCAGTGGATTGTTTAAGTTAGTTGTCTCTTACAATCCGGAGGAAATGCAACCCGAGATTAATATAGAAGGATGTACCGACAGAACTGTGATACCCGCCAGAATTGCAAAACAAATTCAAAAGAATGAGATGACCGGCAAAGACGAGGTTACAAAAAAAACGGTTTTATCGGGAGAATACAATTTTAGGATTGAAAAGAAAGCAGAGTATAGTTTGAGCATTCATCACAACGATTTCTTTGTGCATAAGGGCGGAGAAATAAAAATCAAACAACATGTAAAATAATGGTTGTGTGAAAAGAATGTTTCGTTTTTGCATCTGCTACTTATTACAGCATGCCGTAAAAATACTTTTTGTATTTGCAGAAAAAAACGGATAAAATCTTGTTAGCATCGACCTCTGTTTGGATAACAATAGGAATTTAGGAGAATAAAATGCAGTTTTTGTTGCAACGATACTATGAGAGAAGATAGCGACAGAGGTTTTTGCAGGACTGTTTTTTATAGAGCCGGAAGGTTTTAGAAAAAGAGTATTACGAGACAATGAAATGAACGAAAGTAAAAATCGGTGATTTTTCACCGATTTTTTTCAAAATGGGATTGAAAAAATAGGGGATAATTGTAGGAGAGAAAGGAAGGAAACCATGGAATATTTTGGAACCGTATATCGACCGCCAAGTGAGGGGAGAAGTTTGATTGTGCAGGCGACAATCGGTTGTTCTCATAACAAATGTACGTTTTGTGATATGTATAAAGATAAGGTTTTTCGAGTTCGCAAAGTAGAGGATATTTTGGCTGATTTTGCGGAAGCGAGAGCTTATTTTCCGTATGTCAGAAGAATTTTTTTGGCAGATGGGGATGCTCTTATTATGAAAACATCTCAGTTAGTGGAGATTTTGGATTTTATCAAAGCAAATTATCCGGAATGCGAACGGGTTGCGGTATATGCTTCCCCATACAGCATTAAGAGTAAGACCTTGGATGAACTAAAACTTTTGCATGAAAAAGGCTTGGGAATTGGATATATCGGTTTGGAATCGGGAAGTGATAAGATTTTGAAAAAAATCAACAAGGGAGTAACAGCTGCGGAAACCATAGAATGTGGACAAAAATTGAAGGAAGCCGGAATAGCAGTGTCAGTTACTGCGATTTGCGGTTTGGGAGGAGTAGAGGAATGGCGAGAGCATGCCGTAGAGACAGGCAAGGCATTTTCCGCAATGAATCCCGATTATATCGGACTGCTTACTTTGTTTATGAGAGGAGATACTCCTTTGAAGAGAGAGTATGAAGCCGGTCGGTTTCAAATTTTGACACCCGAAGAAATTATGGCGGAAACTATGCTGATGTTGCAAAATATTGATTCTCAGGGAACTGTTTTGCGGAGCAATCACGTTTCCAACTATGTGGTATTAAACGGTACTTTGAATAAAGACAGAGAGAAAATGATAGCCGATTTGAAGGAAGCTTTGGCAAATCATGAATTTCGTTCCGAATATTTTAGGACACTTTAGGAAACTATGATTTAACGAGGTCCATTTGACTTTTGTCCGCAGAAAAAGCATTTCACACTTTGAGGCGGAATAAAATAGACGGTTGCAGGTGCTTAACTGCAACGGCATTACACGAGGAGGTAGTTTATTTGAATATCGAACAGCGTTTGGCTAAAGAATTTTCCCTTCGACCGAAACAGGTGTCAGGAGCAATTGAATTGATTGATGAAGGAAAAACTATTCCGTTTATTGCACGGTATCGTAAGGAAGCAACCGGAGAAATGTCTGATGAAGTATTGAGAGATTTCAACGAACGATTGCGTTATCTTCGCAATTTGGAAGAACGAAAACAACAGGTGCAAGGAGCCATTGAAGAACAAGGCAAATTGACCGAGCAGATTATTTCGGCGCTGGAAAAAGCCGATACGCTCGTTGAAGTCGAAGATATCTATGAACCCTACAAAAAGAAGAAACGGACACGTGCAACGGTTGCAATCGAAAAAGGCTTGGAGCCTTTGGCGCTTATTCTTCGTTTGGGACAGGAAGATGTCCATGTGCGGGCACGGGAATTTGTAAGTGAAGAAAAAGAAGTCGGCAGTGTGGAAGATGCCTTGCAGGGAGCAATGGATATTCTTGCACAGGAAATTGCCGAGGATTTTGAGTATAAAAAGAAAATTAGAACAAAGGTGTTTTCTGACAGCGTATTGGAAACGTCTTTGAAAAAAGGGGCAGAAGAAAAAGAAGGGTATTTGACTTATTCTATGTACTTTGAATATGCCGAAAAAGGAAAGGTTATACCGCCGCATCGCATTTTGGCAATTAACAGGGGAGAAAAAGAAGATATTTTAAAAGTCAAATGGACGCATAGAGAAGAAGAATTACAGAGCTTGTTGTACGGAAGTTTTGTTATGACGGAACAAAATAAGAGCTATCTTCAAGCGGCGTGTGATGATGCACTAAGACGTTTGATTTTGCCGTCTTTAGAAAGAGAATTTCGCAGTAATATGACGGAAGGTGCTGAAGAAAGAGCGATTGAAGTGTTCGGCAAAAATTTGAAGGATTTGTTGTTGCAGGGAATTTTGCCGGATGTTACCATTTTGGGCTGGGACCCCGCCTTTCGTACCGGTTGTAAAATTGCAGTTATAGATAAGACAGGAAAAGTGTTGGATACGGCGACAATTTATCCAACGGCACCGCAAAACAAAGTAAAAGAAAGCAAAGAAATCATTCATGCACTTATTGAAAAACATAAGGTTGATGTGATTGCAATCGGAAACGGAACGGCTTCCAGAGAATCCGAATTAATTGTAAGTGAGATTGTAAAAGAGAGCAAACGAGAAGTACATTACATTATTGTGAATGAAGCGGGCGCTTCCGTATATTCCGCATCCAAACTTGGAACAGAAGAATTTCCCGATATGAACGTTTCCCTTCGTGGAGCGGTATCTATTGCAAGGAGACTTGCGGATCCGTTAGCAGAACTTGTAAAAATTGATCCGGAACACATTGGAGTAGGACAATATCAACATGATGTCAATCAAGGAAGACTTAAAGAAGTGTTAAAAGGAGTTGTCGAAAGTGCCGTAAATACGGTCGGAGTGGATCTTAATACCGCTTCACCTTCTCTTTTAACCTATGTTTCGGGAATTACACCCTCTGTTGCGAAAAATATTATTTTGTATCGAGAAGAGAAGGGAATGTTTCAAAATCGGAAAGAACTGCTCAAAGTAAAACGTTTGGGAGAGGCGGCATTTGAACAATGTGCAGGCTTTTTGAAAATTAAAGACGGAACAGAGCGCTTGGACAATACTTCTGTTCACCCCGAAAGTTATGAAAAAACGTATGAGATGCTTCGTATCTTAGACATTGAACCCGAGACCTTAACCGGAAACGAAAAAGTTGTTTCAGAAAAATTACAGCAGGCAGATTTAAATACACTTTCGGAAAAGTTGGAAATCGGAGTGCCGACATTGAGAGATATTACAAAAGAGCTGCAAAAACCGGGACGAGATAGTAGAGAAAAGCGAAATCCCGTTGATTTTTTGACAGATGTAATGACTTTGGATGATTTAACCGAGGGAATGGAGCTCAAAGGAACCGTACGAAATGTTCTTGACTTTGGCGCTTTTGTGGATATCGGACTTAAAAATGATGGATTGGTGCATATTTCCGAATTGAGCGACAAATATGTCAAAAATCCGATGGATGTTGTAAGTATCGGAGATATCGTGAAAGTAAAAGTAATTCGAATTGATAAAGAACGTGGAAAGGTAGGCTTATCCATGAAAGGAATACGAAATAAATAGCACGATATCGAAATTTTTGGGACAGAAAAAGAAAAGGCTTGCGGGGATAGTTTACTTTTTTTCAATCATTAAATCCTCCGTTATTAAACGGAGGATTTTTTGTATAAAAATTTAGTATTTTTCGCATTTGCAGATAAATAATATTTCTTTAATTATTAAATTATCAGAAAAATTGTCCGTATTTCGTTCTATATTTTCTAATTTTATCCGTTGGAATATACGATTTCATATTGACTATGGAGTATTTTCATGTATAATAAAAATGTAAGTATTTTTTGTGGGAAAAAATCTCACATTGTGGTTTTTATTTTGAAATTTTATATTTTAGAAGGAGGTTTTTATGGAAACGAAAAACAACGGTAGGTTAAAAGCATTATTTTTAATTCCGTCCATCATTGGTATCATTTTGTTTATGATTCCTATCAAATATGACGGAAACTGGACAATTTTCGTAAAAATTTTAGCAGACAAAATTGGAGGCCTTGTAGGAGGAGCTCTTCCGGTTTTATGTGTTATCATTGTAACCATATCTGCTATCATGTCGGTTATTTCATTAGGTAGGCCTAAGTTCATCACAGAACATCCTATCCTTAATGAAACATTTTCAACAACACCGGTTTGGGTTGTCATTAGGGTGATAGGTTGTGTCTTCATTTGGCTAACTTACTTAGGTATCGATGCCGGAGACGATAAGACCGGTATCATTCATATGATTACATCTGGAGATAATGGTGGATTTGTATTGGGAGATCTTCTTACTGTATTGGTTATTATCTTTGTAATTGCAGGATTATTATTGCCATTATTGTTAGACTTCGGTCTTTTGGAATATGTCGGAGCATTGTTGACCAAGATTATGCGTCCGTTATTCAAAATTCCGGGTCGTGCCGCAGTTGACTGTGTTACCTCTTGGATTGGAGACGGTACACTTGGCGTTATGCTTACCTGTAACCAATACGAAGGCGGATATTATTCTGCAAGAGAAGCATCTATCATTGCTACAACCTTCTCTGCGGTATCTATTACTTTCAGTATTGTAGTTCTTGCACAAGTAGACTTGATGCAACACTTCGGAGTTTACTATATGTTAATTTGTTTAATCGGTATTGCTTGTGCGGTTATTTGTCCGAGAATACCGCCCCTTTCTTTGAAAAAAGACACTTATTTGGTAGAAGGAAAAGCAATTCCGGAAACTATTCCATCTCAATTTAAATCTTCTTCCGAATACGGAATGCATCTTGCAATGGAAAGAGTTGCTCAACATCAAGGAATAGGAGAATTCTTCCGAAACGGTTTAAAAAATGCTGCCGGAATGTGGTTTGGAGTTATGCCGACTGTAATGGCTATCGGTACAGTTGCTTTGGTTTTAGCAAACCATACTCCTATCTTTGATATTTTGGGAAAACCGTTCCTTCCTTTATTGCAATTACTTCAACTTCCGGAAGCAGAAGTTGCTTCCAAAACAATGATTGTAGGATTTACAGATATGTTTACTCCTGCTATTATTGCAGCAGGAGGTATTCAAAGTGAAATGACAAGATTTGTTGTTGCAGTTATTTCTGTAACACAGTTGATTTATTTGTCTGAAGTCGGAGGATTGATTTTAGGCTCTAAACTTCCTGTAAATATTCTTGAACTTTTCGTTATCTTCTTGGAAAGAACTATCATAAGTTTGTTAATTGTTGCACCGATTGCACACTTACTGTTTTAGTTAAATCTTGATTTACCGGAATAAATAAGAGTAAAACATGGAAAAATAAATAAAAATAAAAAACCACATAAATAAAAAAATATGGAGTTTTCGTAAAGAAGGC
This sequence comes from Filifactor sp., assembly GCA_041848665.1. GTDB lineage: Bacteria > Bacillota > Clostridia > Peptostreptococcales > Filifactoraceae > Filifactor. The sequence goes on along the minus strand of JBGZJG010000005.1, from coordinate 802 downwards.
TCCATATTTTTTATGAGAAAAATTTGTATCAAATTGATTTGGAAATTTTAAATTTGAAACAAGAAGGTTCGTTGTTCAATTATATACAAGTATCTATTTTGCAGGAGGAATAAGGTTTTTATCTGTTTCGAAACATGCGGTATCTTCCGGTTGTTATTTCAAACAAATATTCTTCTTGTTGAGGCATGTCTGTTGCTTTGACATCTTTTACCGTTTGTGCCACATCATAGGGAACACGCACAAATTCAATACTGAAAGGAGCAGGAGAGGGGTTATCTTTTTCTCCGTGCAAAATTACATAAGGGGCGTCTTTTGAATCCAAAGGGTTGCCTGTGCTGCCTGTATTAAATAAAATTCTTCCGTCAAAGGCTTTTTGAAAAACGTAATGAATATCGCCATATCCTACAATATCCGCATTCTTTTTAATCGAAAATTCACTGTTTGTTTCATCGTATAAGAACATTTCATTCACATGAGAGGCATCGTCCAATTGGTATAATCTCTTGTAAACATCAAACGGATGTGCATGATATAGGCGTACCGCCTTTCCGCTTAGGAAAAAGTCCGTTACCTTCGGCAGAGAGGCAAGATATGATCGGCTTTCTTCGTTTATTATGTCACGATACCATCGGATTGGCATTTCATCACGAGGGGAATAGATCAAAAAATCATCCCAATTTCCCAATATGGATTGGGTACAATATTTTTTGCATAGAGCAATGGTTTCGTTTGGTTTCGGTCCTTTTCCGACAAAATCTCCAAGACAGTAAATTTCGTGAATGTTGCGTTTTTGAATATCTTC
>JBGZJG010000004.1:0-4887 GCA_041848665.1 Filifactor sp. | reverse complement strand
TATATGAGCAAATATATTCTTTTTTTTCGTAAAAGGTACACTCTATTTTCAATCATAAGGTAATTCTATTACCCGATTAAAATAAGATATACTACTCATTGTTGATTAAAGTTATAATAAAATCTACTTTTTTAACACTGTTATAGTTTATTTTCTTTATTATAGGATATCTATATTTTAAAAACAGTGCTTAGTATTAATCCAATCCATATGAGTAATACTTTTTACCATCCTTGTGTTGCAAGGTTAAAATTTGAGAAAAGTTTTATCGCAAGACCGCATTCAATTTTTCTCTTAATGCATTTAGTATTCTTTCCTGTACAACATTTACCTCTTCATCCGTTAGCGTTGCATCTTTTTTTCGATATACAATGGAATATGCTACTGATTTTTTTCCTTCTTCTACTTGGTCACCTTGATATACATCAAAAAGTTCTATTTGTTCTATAATATTTTCTCCATTTTCTCTTATAATACTTTCAATATCCGATACATATTGTTTTTTATCTACAACCAATGCAATATCTCGTTTCATGGCAGGAAATTTCGGTATTTGTTTATATTTTATAGTAATATTGAACATATCATATAACTGAGGTATATTAAGTTGGCAAAGATATACTTTTTTCTTGATATCAAAATTTTTCAATACATTGGGATGAACTTCTCCCATAATTCCTACAAGCACTCCATCAATATATATGTCTGCACATCTCCCGGGATGAAAAAGGGAATGAAGCTTGTTTGGGATGTATTTACGCTCCGAATAAGAAAGCATATCCAAAATTCCTTCTATTCGTGATTTTAAGGTAAAGAAATCCTCTTCTTTTCCATATATTGCCGCAACAAAGGATTTTTCTTCTTGAGGGGTTTCTTGTCCATGAAAGAAAAGATTTCCGAATTCATAGCCGGAAAAAAAATCATTTTTGTGTGCAGCATTGGTTGACACAATTTCAAGCATATTGGGGATTAAGCTGGTTCGCATAACAGAAGTTTCTTCTCCAAGGGGATTGAGCAATTTTACGAAATTATTTTCTTTTTCGGAGAAAAGCTGCGCTTTTTTCACTCCCTGCGGACTTACAAAAGAATAGGTCAAAATTTCGGTAAATCCGTTTTTGATAGCGGCATGTTTGATTTCGTCTTCATAAATTCGTTGCGAACTTTTTTTTGCCGGAATAATTTCTCCGGTTACAGGAGTTGACATAATTTTGTTAAAACCGTATATACGAGAGATTTCTTCTATAATATCCGCTGTTTTTTCAATGTCTGTACGATAAACAGGCGCTTGCGTTATCAGAGTATCTCCTTCTTCTTCAGTTACAAATTGCAATTTGTTCAAGATATTGATCAGTTCAGATGTCGTTAAGTCAATTCCTATTGTTTCGTTTATCCTTTTTACCGTGAAACGTATTTTGGGAATGATTGTTTCTTGTTTTATTACATCACATTTTCCTTTACATACGGTTCCGATTTTCATTTCTTCAATTAAATGACAAATTCGGTCCAATGCTTTTTCACACCGCATGGTGTCAATTCCCTTTTCAAATCGTGCGGATGCATCACTGCGCAAACCTAATTTTTTTGATGTTGCCCGAATGGTATCTGTGTCAAAATTTGCGCTTTCCAACACAACGTGTGTTGTATTTTCATCAATTTCAGAGCAAAGACTTCCCATTACACCACCTAATGCGATGATATTCTTTCCGTCACGAATAGTGACCATGGAGGAATCCAATTTTCTCTCTTCGCCGTCTAAGGTAATACAGCTTTCTCCCGTTTCAGCATTTTTTACAGTAATGTGATTGCTTGATAGTTTATCATAATCAAAAGCATGAAGCGGTTGTCCATATTCTACCATAACATAATTTGTCAAATCGACAATGTTATTGATCGGTCGAATTCCCGCCTCAATCAATCTTCGCTGAATATAATAAGGAGAGGGAGCAATTTTTACATTCGTAACCTCTCTTAACATATATCGATTACACATTTCTGGAGATTGAACATCTGCATTTACGGAAATTTCTTTTCCACTTTCTTTTAATTCCAAAGACGGCAATGCTACCGGCTTATTAATGGTAGCGGAAGCTTCCATTGCCATTCCGAGGATAGAATTGCAATCAGGGCGATTTGCTGTAAGTTCAAATTCGACAATTGCATCGTTTAATTGTAATACATCACAAATATCTGCTCCCAAAGTAGGTTCACCGTTTAATATATAGATTCCGTTTTTTAATTCTTCCGAAACATACTTACTGTCTATTCCAAGTTCATTGTGGGAACAAAACATACCTTCTGACATTACCCCTCGCATATTCCCCCGTTTAATTTTTACTCCTCCCGGTAATTTTGCATTATGAAGAGCTACCGGAATGTAATCTCCTATTTTTAAGTTGGTAGCTGCAGTAATGATTTGCTTTTTCTCTGTACCAATATCAATCTGTACTACCGTAAGTTTATCTGCATCAGGATGCTTTTCAATTTCCAAAACCTTTCCTACTACGACATTTTCAATTTCTTTTCCGAGATACTCCAATGTTTCCGCCTTAGTTCCGGTCAAAGTCATAGCATCAGCAAATTCTTCCGGGGTAATATCTATATCAATATAATCTCTTAACCATTTCAATGGTAAAATCATAACTTTTCCTCCTTAATAAATCATCTTCCAACCATTTTTTCATCTATTTTTTATGCTATTCAATTATGAAACGATGTTCTGTTTTTAAAATTGTTTCAAAAATCTCATATCATTTTCATACAGCAATCGAATGTCATCAATTTCATATTTCAACATAGCAACACGCTCTACGCCCATGCCAAAAGCAAATCCGCTATATCGTTCGGAATCAATTCCGCAATTTTCCAAAACATTTGGGTGTACCATTCCAGCTCCCAAAATTTCAATAAAGCCTTCTCCTTTACAAATGGAGCAACCATCTCCATGACATTTAAAACAAGAAACGTCTACTTCTGCACTTGGCTCTGTAAAAGGAAAATTATGAGGACGAAATTTTGTAGTTGTGTCTTTTCCGAAAAATGCACTCGCAAACTCTTCCAATGTATGTTTTAAATTTGCAAATGTAATATTTTTCCCGATAACTAATCCCTCGATTTGATGAAACATAGGCGAATGTGTTGCATCGGGTGTATCGGAACGAAAGCATCGGCCGGGAGAGATCATTCGAATAGGCAATCCTTCATTTAACATTGTTCTGATTTGAACCGGAGATGTTTGTGTTCTCAACAGTAACGAGTCGGTAATATAAAATGTATCACTCATATCTCTGGAAGGGTGATTTTTGGGTGCATTCAACTTATCGAAGTTATTTTCTACCGTTTCAATTTCAGGACCTTCTTTGATAGAAAATCCCATATTCATAAATATGGTTTCAATTTCATTGATAACTTTTGTAATCGGGTGTTGTTTTCCCACAAAATTTGATTTTACCGGCATAGTAACATCAATTGCCTCTGTATTGAGTTTCTTTTCCAATAATACCGCTTGCAATTTTTCTTTCTTTTCCTTAATTCCTTCTTCAATTTCAGTTCTTACATCATTTACAATTTTTCCCATAATCGGGCGTTCTTCAGGAGAGAGTTTGCCCATCTCCTTTAGTAACGATGCCAATTCTTGTTTTTTCCCTAAGAATTGTATTCTTACCTGTTCTACCATTTCTACATCCATAGCATTTTTTAATGCTTCTTCCGCTTCTTTTCTGATTTTTTCCAAACGTTCTCTCATCACATAACCTCCATCTTTTCTATCATAAAAAAAATCCGTCATGTTTATAGGGGCGATTGACGCGGTACCACCCTATAATCCACATCGGATTTATACTTGACGATAATATAACGCTTTTTCTTGCGAAGGAACTACTCCAATTTCATTCACTTAACTCAGGAGTGAACTTTCAAAAGTATTGCACAAAAGGCTCTCATCATTCCCTCTTTCTGTATATGCAAAAATCCTTTTACTTTTCTCCGTCAGAGTTTTTATGTTCATTTTTTCTTATCTTATCACAAATAATTTTATATTTCAACAGAAAGAAAATCCTTCTTTCTTTAAGAAAGTAATCGTGTATATTTCAACAAAATAATGTTAAATGTTCTCTACATATATCCGAAAAAATTAAGCAGAAAAACCCACATAAAAATGCTTAAAAAAGAAAACACTGATGTTGTAACAACAATTTCTCCAGCCAATTCCCCGTTACATTGCATTTGCTCCGCCATAATGGCAGATGAGATAGCAGAAGGTGTAGCAAACACTGTAAGGAGAACAGTTAATTCTGCTCCTCTAAATTCAAATAAGATACAAATAATCATTGCAACAGCCGGTATCAAAATCAATCGGCTTATGACAATTATTGCAAGTTTTTTTGTATTCGCCTTCATTTGTTTGATATCCAATCCTGCGCCGAGCAAGATAATTGGAAGTGAGGCCCCTATCTTAGCGATACTTGATATCGTAGAATCTAAAAACTTAGGAATTTGAAATGGGGACATCAAAGTAAGAATAGCACATAGAGAAGCAAGAATAAGGGGATTTTTTATGATTTTAAATGCGACATCTCCTATTTTTTTACTGCCGGAGCCATAGGTTGCTAAAATAAATACAGCGAGAATATTATATAAAGGAATGACTAAAGTAATAACCATAGATGCAATTGCTCCGCCATCATTTCCATAGATGGCATTACTGAGCGGAATTCCTAATATAACGTAATTTGTGCGAAATAATCCTTGAATAATAGCTCCCTTGCTTGACGCATCTTTTTCAAAAATAGGCACAATAAACGCAACCATTGCAAAAATCACTAAAACCGCTACGGTTACAAACACAAATAAATGAAAATCCAACAGATTGCTGACATCACTATGAATGAT
>JBGZJG010000003.1:0-10551 GCA_041848665.1 Filifactor sp. | reverse complement strand
TTTTGATTGAACGGCGGATTAGCCATAATATAATCTGCTTTAAGATCTTTATGCTGGTCATTAGTAAATGTATTAGCAGCCATCTCACCAAGATTCGCAGAAATCCCTCGAATGGCCAGATTCATTTTTGCAAGTTTGAAGGTCGTGTTTGTATATTCTTGCCCGTAGATTGATACTTTCTTTTTATTTCCACTATGAGCTTCAACGAACTTAATCGACTGAACAAACATACCCCCGGAGCCACAACAAGGGTCATACAAAATACCATCATATGGTTCAAGCATTTCGGCAATCAAATTAACAATACACTTCGGCGTATAGAATTCACCCTTACCTTTTCCTTCTGCTAGGGCAAACTTACTAAGAAAATACTCATAAACTCTTCCGATAATGTCATTTTCTTTGTCACTTGTATTTATTTTATTGATCTCGTCAAGTAACGAAGCGAGTTTTGCTGTATCAATATGCAATCTTGAATAATAGTTATCAGGTAACGCCCCTTTTAAAGCAGGATTTGTTTTTTCTATCGTATAAAGTGCGGTGTCAATTTTTAACGCAATATCATCCTGCTTAGAATTCTCTATAATGTATGACCATCTGCTTTCTTCAGGCAAATAGAAAACATTCTCTTGTGTGTAGAAAGGTTTCATATCTGCAAATTTTTCACCATGCATTGCTATAATTCTCTTTCTACATTCCTCAAATTTATCACTGGCAAATTTGAGAAAAAACAAACTCAAAACAACATGTTTATATTCTGCCGATTCAACAGATCCACGTAATTTATCCGCACTTTTCCATAGTGCTTCTTCCATTGATACTTCTTTTTTTTCTTTCTTCGCCAACTTCGTCACTCGCCTTTCATCATTTATCTTCAAATTCCATAATATCATCTAAGCTACATTCTAAAACCTTACAGATCTTCCCAAGGACTTCCACAGTAACATTCTCATTTTTATTGAGCTTATTGATTGTGTATGTACTTACCCCTGCAAGCTCTGCCAATTCCTTCTTCTTCATATTCCTGTCCAGCAGAATATGCCATAGTTTTTTATAATTAGCTTTCATGATGAACCTACCTTCCACGAATATATAAAAACCTTTTACATTATAACATAAATTCAAAACAAAATATAGCGATAACTCTATTTTGATTAAAAAATTCAGATGTCTCCCCAAAAAGTAAATGCATATGACAAATTTCAATTCACCATGTGCATTACCTCTATCGTTCCACATCCTTCGTTCGAGATTGTGATGGAACTTCCCGACCTTTGTCAGATTCTCTTTTTATTTGCTGAAGAATGCTTTTCTTAGGTTGCTCGTTTCGTCCGAGGTACTGATCGATATTTGCTTTAAGCCTATCAAGTTCACTACGCTTCTCTTGCAACTTATCATGTTCTTCTGCAAGTTCTTTTTGTATGTCGTGTAAGCTCTTAGAATGTTGATTTAGTTCTTTAAAGAGCGACTTTCCATCGCCTCTTTTTATGCCTTCCAATATCTCTTTCTTTAAATGCGGGAACTGTTTTATGAAAACCTCAACTTCCGAATAAGCTTCCTTATAGGTTTCAACATCTTTTCTATTCATCATCATATAGATTTTGTCATTTGGATTTTTTCTATATCCATCGTAATGGGCTTTTTTATTGATACAGGTTTGCAGATGCTTGGTAATTTCCTTAATTCGCTTCTGCTCAAACTCCTTATCTCTAAACTCTTTTCTGAGCTGATTTGCTCGGGATGATAATCTCTTTATCTCAGATTCTAACTCCGTCATCGAATGAAAGCCCTTATCTCGAATTGAAATCATAGTACCAGCAGCGGTCGTCATATTATGTTTCGTAGCCCAACGCTCATATCCTCTGCTCTGTTTTGCTTTTTCATTGTTCTTGATGTCGATGATATTGCCAAGTTCTCTGTCTTTATTCAGGATCCTATCTCTAATCCGCTCTTCGGTATAGTTGTCTCCAATGGTCTTTGCTCTGGTGAATCTTTGCTGATTTTTACTTCTAAACGCTATATGCTTCCCAAGTTTGATTTCATAACCATAGCTTTCCATCTTAGATAAAAAGTCCTGCCAGTTGACGGACTGCTTTATACTTCTATCAATATCAAATTGGAGCTTCGACTTGTAGCTACTGCCTTTTTTATCCTCATTCCAATCATGCCAACTTACAAATTTTCTTCGCTTAATTTCGTTGATTTCTTTTTGTGTTTCCTGGTCGATGACAGATAAACCATGTTCCTTGCAAAGCTTGTCGCTCTGATTTCGAATATTCATATAAGAGCCATAGTAAGAATGATAAACCTTCCCCTCATCAACATCGATCGAATTAAAAATGATATGATTATGAATATGGTCTTTGTCGATATGCGTTGCTAAGACATATTCATATTTCCCGCCTAAAATCTTTTCACAGAGTTCAATTCCTACCTGATGTGCTTCTTCAAAGCTCACTTCTTCCGGCACAAAGGATTGAATCAGATGATGAGCTAAAGTCTTGGTTCTTGAGTTAAATTGTTTCTTTGTAAGTTCAAATTCCTTGTGGGCATTTTCTCTGCTGCAAAGGTGGGTAGTAACATAGATTTCATCATCGGTTTTATCGCCATTGCAGATATAGTCTATCGCTTTTTTTAGTGTAGTCTTGATCGGATGTATCTTCGTAACCGCCATCAGCCGATCACCTCATTGATGATATAATCCGAAACTATCTCTCGAAGCTCGGACAAAAATAGAAGTTCGCCTTGCAAGGCTTTCTTGATGCTCTCAATATCATCTTTGTAGATAATTCCTGTGCTGTTTACTGCCTTTGCTATCTGATTTAAGTTCGCCGAATTACGACTGATAAGGGTAGAAAGCTCTCTCAGTTCTTTTCGAAACTCACCGGATAAATCAATGCTGATAATTCGATTCTTAAAAATACTGTCTCGGTAAAACTCTCTCTTGCTCTTGAAATTGGTCATTGCAAACCTTCGATTTAATTCTTTCATATCTTCTTCATTCACCATAAAATGAACGGTGCAATTGTTTTTACGATTAACGCTCTTTGACATGTTTCATCACTCCTTTCTTTTTCGGGGTCTTAGGGTTCTCCCTAGGGTCTGCCCCAGCCAATTATCTCCAACGAAAATTTATTTGAGTTGTTGAGATAATTAGGCGAGGGCAAAATTGGTTAAGCTGAATTCCCAGCTTACAAGCCTACTTTTTGGACTGTGGTCAAAAAGTATATGCTTGCTATCTCTCTGAACATACTCTTTTTATGAAAATAAGCTCTATTCTCTTATGACTATCACAGAAGAATAAGGGCATCCGTAGCCAAGAGGGATAACGCTCATTCTGCTCAAGTTTCGTTTTATAGAAGTTTGAAAGTTATCGCTACCACTACCACACTACCTTTGAAGTCGGTAGCAAAGTAGCGGTAGCGGACTTTTTCAAAACTCTTAAAATGGTATTTCCGAGGCTTCTACTTCCACAAAGTCTGTAGTTATTGTCCTTTTGTAGAATTTTTTGCTGACTCGAACCACTCCGTCAATCCTTACCTTCTTGCTTTTCACATTTGCTTCTAAGATCCATTCTCCTGCCATCTCATTTGCCATCAGTTCCGAAAAGACTTTTTCATTTGTTTCAGGATACTTACTTGTAAATTCTGCGGAACAAAGGAGATCCGGCGTATCGGATTTTGTCGTTTTCCATTCCATAAAGTCCAGGAAGTTTTGGACATGTCTGTTTTCACTTTTATGAGTTTGAATGACAAGGTTCAGATCGTTTCTCAATTCTTTCGGTAAATAGAAATCGTGTAGTTTATTTTCGTAAAGATACACTGCCTCCGCAATGGCTCCTTCGAAATCATTTCTTACCATTTCCGCATGTTCTTCTCTTGTAATAGTTTCCAATACAGGAAATTTTTCAGGATCATACATGAGCGGCATCTGTATTTTTTCCATATCCACTTTGACCGGCAAGTATCTTCTCTCTCCCGAAAAATCCCCCAAGAATGTCGCATCATTTGTGGTTGCAATCAAGATACAAGTTCGTTTTACATCTCTTGAAAACCTCTCATACGGAAGTCTTACTGTGCTTGTTCTGGCAGAAATAAAGAGCTTCGCTTCATCGGCACTCTTTGCGTTTCTAAGTGCTACAAATTCCTCCAATTCTACTACGACTTTCCCCACCAAATTGCTGACTGCATCCTTACCTTTGATGTTATTGAGCGAGCAATACCATTCGGGGAACAGTGCCAGCTTTTCAATAAAGGATGTCTTTCCCACACCTTGAGAACCTGTCAAAACCATCAGTTCATCAAACTTGCATCCCGGATGAAATACCCGTTTTACCATACCGACCAAGATATGTTTCATTATCCAGGAATTCAGCTCGTTTTCTTCTGCCCCAAGATATTTTGAAAGTAATTTTGAAATATGTTCCTTGCCATCATAAGTCAAGGATTTCATATACATTGCAGGCAAGTTTATCGTTCTTTTATGTGCAACAAAAGTGATCGCATCTTCCATACGACTTTTTGAATATTTGATTCCAAACTCTCTCTCGATTTCAACACCAAGGATATTCGTCATATGGTCATTCCATTTTCGAATTTCCAAATCAGAACTTTTTTCACCTCTAAGCAATCCATAAAACTGAATCGTCATGCTGCAAGTATCGAAGAATATATGACCGGATAAAATCGCTCTCTCTTTGCAAAAATAAGGATTTACTAACACAGTAATGAGATTGGTGGTTGTACTTTTGACTTGTCTTTTTTCTGTGAGTTCAAGCTCACGATTCAAGTAATCGGAAAGTTCCGCATCATCAAATGTAAGCCGGTTATTCAAGCGAATATCCTCCTTTTCTTCTGTGATAGTTATAATCCCAATATCTTTGATTGCCTCCCTGCAATGCTTTTCTAATACTCTCATCCAAATATCTCAGATAGCCTGCTTCCGTCCTTCTTTTGCTTTTATCTCCTATTCGATTCAGTGCAGACCTGAGGAAGATTTCTTTCATCATTTCTGCGTTTCCGTGCGTAAAGCTGTTTAGGAAAAGAAGGAGTGCAAAATCATCTTTGCTTGGATCTCCGCTTGTGTTCGAGCCTTCAAACAAAGCCTTCGCCCTCGCATTATGTCTGCACATTATCTCTATAACTTTGTTGCTATCCGGAACCCGGTCATCCATCACTTGATACTTTCTAATCACTTCTTTGATGCTATCTTTCGGAGCAAATAATTTATAATATTTATCCAGTTCTTTTTGTTTTGGCTCGATCGTTTTGACAGACACATTCCCAAACTTTCGGATATTTCCTGTCATCGCAATGCACCTGTTTTCCTGATACATCTCCACTTTTTCGATTTGATTATTGAAGTTTTTTGTAATCACACCTTTAGCAAAGATATGAACACCTCTCCCGGATTGCGAGACTTCACGATAGGTGTCATTGAAGTCATTTAGAAAATCTCCAAAGCTGTCATCAACCCGATCCAAGTCGATACAAACAAATGGATCATCTTTGCTTAGTGCAAAAGACAATCCATCCGAGCCACTACTTTCTAAATTTTTAACTGCCGTTTCAAAATCCGTCCAATGCTTTCTATCGTTCCAACCATCTGATTTCAATGTGATTGGGCTGATGGGTATTTTAGAAATTTTTTCTTTTCCCCATTTGTCCACTTTTACAATTCTCTTAAACCACAGCCATTGCTGATATTGCCTTAATTCCGGTGGAATATTTTGTAGATAGTTCTCCTTATTTATCATGGTAACCTCCTAAAATTTTTATTGAGAATGGAAGTACAACCTGATAAAATAATCTTGTCAGGGATGAAATACCAAGTTGTACTTTCATCTTGCCTTTGGTCTTTCGGCTAAAGGCTTTTATTTTGCATAAGCTCTATAATGGTGCTTAATTCCTCTACAAGCACAGAATCCAATTCTTTTTTCTTCAGCACACTTTTGATCATCATTTCAATTTCGACCAATCGCTCTTCAATTTTTTTAATCGCAATAGTACTACCAAGAAACTGAACATTTGAAAATAAAAGGGACTGTATAATAAAATCCTGTTTTAATAAACCGCTCATTGCAACTCTATCTTCAAATAGTCTCCGCTCCTCGTCGCTCATCCTAAAAGCAATCGTATTTGGTCTTTTTCTATTCTTCTCTTTTTTCCTGAGCTTATCTAAACGCTCTTTTTCCGTTCTTTTAGCCATTTGTCGCATTGTCTCTCTTGATGACTTGCTTCTAAACATTTTCTATAACCTCCTCCAACATTTCTCTCATTTCTTGCTGTTTATTAGGAAACATATGGGCATATCTGAAAGTGATTTCTGATGATTCGTGCCCGACCCTGTTACCAATATCCACAACACTGAATCCTTTTTCTATCAACAGTGATATTGCAGAATGCCTTAACGCATGGATCTTTATCTTTTTTACTCCTGTAACCTTGCATCCTCTTTTCATCTCGTGATGTAAAAATGATTTGCTGAAAGTAAATATCCTATCTTCTTTTCCAACTCCATAAGTGCAGAAAATTAAGTTCTGAGCCTCTTCCATAACAGTCTTGGGCATTGAAACTACTCTTACTGCTTTTGGTGTCTTAGGTGTTGTGATAATATCTTTTTGATCAATTCTCTGATAAGACTTGTTGATATTGATCGTATTATCATCAAAGTTGAAGTCTTTTACTGTCAATGCCAACATTTCTCCTAATCTGAGTCCTCCCCAAAAAAGAATTCTAAATGCCAAGCTTGAATGCGGTTTATCTTCAACGGCTACTACGAATTGATTAAATTCTTCAACTGTCCAAAACTCCACCTCCTCACTCTCTTCTTTCCCCATGTTTCCAACAGTTCTTGCAGGATTCTTCGGAAGATTATAGAATCTACAGGCATGATTGAATATAGCACTCAATTGATTGTGTATAGTTTTGAGATAGGTCATGCTGTAGCTTCTGCCTTCATCATCTCTCTCATCTAATAAAATATTTTGCCAAGCAGTTATCATAGCTGGAGTAATCTCATTCATTCTCCTGTCTTCAAAGAATGGCAAGATATGAAAAGTAAATATTTGGTCTTTTGTTCTTACAGTATTTATTTTGAGACGCTTTTCGCAGTACTCTAAATACAACTTGTAAAATTCATCAAACCTCATATCTAACTCGTGTGATTCTCTCAGCTTAAACTGGCTCTCCCAATTCTGTGCCTCTTTTTTAGTAGCGAACCCTCTTTTTGTTTTACTTCTGGATTTACCACTCCAATCCTTATATTTAAAACTGGAATACCAAGTATTTCTTTCTTTATCTTTATAAGCTAGCATTATCATCTAACCCTTTCCATAAAATCTCTCTTCAAAATAGTCCTTATTGATTTTTCCTTGTAAGACGTAAAATCCTTTTTCTTTGAGTTCAGCATTAAGACTACGAATAATCTCGTAGGCTTTTGCCTGAGAAACTTGTAGAATTTTTTGCACGTCTTTTGCACTTAACATTGTAATCTGAGACAAATAATCCTCCTTTCCATCAATCTTGACTATATTCCTATCTCTTGACATTATATTACCGCACCCCTTTTTATTTGTCAAGAGATTGTATTGAGTTTTTTGTTATTTTGTGTTATGATTTATTAGAAAGATTGAGAAAAGGAGGTTTTTACATTGTTTTCATATAACGATATTATCAGCTCAAAATTACTACAGAGTTCATTTTATACTCTGAGTCAAAATAAAGAGGGAATCTATTTTGAATATTTACCAACGGATTTCAACGAAATGATGGAACAGAATGTAATTTATGAAAGTGAGGAGTTCTCTTTACTCCTAAACATGTTCGGTTTAGATGTTACATCAGAAAAACTTCCTTTTTCTGAGATTAGAAAACTACTCTTTATTGAAAAGGGAGAGGAAGAAATCAATGAATTGGATTTGGATGAGAGCGACTTTAATTTGACAAAAGACACCAAGAAGTTTATTAGTTCTTACTTGAAGTTATTCAATGAGCTTACAAAGGTATATCCTATTTTATATATCTTGTTTGGCGATGTTTGGATAATTCTTCGGTATTTGGTCTGTAAAGAAGGTTTGTACGACGGAAAATATAAAATTGACTTTGATTCAGCAAGCACCGCTTATGTAAATCTTTATAACGATATCTTCTATATACTCACACACAGAGAACAAATGAAGCAGGAGCTTCTTGACATTTTTAATATCTCTTCTGAGTACAAAGTAAAACTGCCAACATCCGAAATCGCATTGATTTATCAAGCTTACAATCAAAATAGGGGATATGATCTTATTTTAAATGAGCTGAATCCCTATATAAAAAATGCTGAAAATCAACTAATGAACTCATGGGAAGATATTATAAAGATCCTACCAAGCAAGTTGAATGAGGAATTATCTTTCCCGACCTGTGATAGTTTGACGAAATTTGTAAAGCAGATGGTCCAGGTCTTGATTCATAAGGAACAGACGCTTCGAAAATGCAAAAACTGTGATAGATATTTCGCCTCCAGATATTCAAGTCTTGCAGAATACTGTACAAGAAAAGTTGCCGGTACTAATTCAACATGCCAAGAATATGCCAGCAAAAAGATATACAAGAAAAAGCAAGCTGAAAACCCTTTGTATCAAGTATTTACAACTTACTATAATAGAATTTATGGAAGAATAAGACGTGGAAGCTTAGATAAAGATACGACTCTACTTGATGACATTAAATTACTTCACCAAGAATTCTCCGCTAAATATGATGAGATTTTGGATGAAACCGATAAGAAGAACCTCATCCAAGAATTTACATCTCTTGCAGAGAATTTGATAAAATAGCAAAAAGCCAGCAGAATTTATACTCTGTTGGCTTAATTATTTGCTCTTAAAAGTGGCTTACCACTTTTTTTCTTATAAAAAAGTACTTCAAAAATACTTCAGCTAACCACTTGAAACCTTAGAATAATGAGTAATATCAATGGTTCTGATGAGTACTTAGGCTATTCCCACTCGATGGTTGCGGGTGGTTTGCTGGTGATGTCGTACACGATTCGATTGATGTGTGGTACTTCACTTACGATTCGATTGGAGATTTTATCCAAAACTTCGTACGGGATCCTTGCCCATTCCGCTGTCATAAAGTCAGTGGTTTTTACGCCGCGAAGTGCCAAGGTATAGTCATAGGTCCTGAAGTCGCCCATTACTCCTACCGTTTTTGTGTTGGTCAGCACGGCAAAGTATTGGTTTACTTCTTTTTCCAGATTTGATTTTGCGATTTCTTCGCGCAAAATAAGGTCGGCGTCCCGAAGAATATCGAGGCGTTCTTTGGTTACTTCGCCCATTACGCGAATGGCCAGCCCCGGTCCCGGGAACGGCTGGCGATTGACAAGATATGCGGGCAGGCCGAGCTCCATACCGAGTTTTCGGACTTCATCTTTGAACAAGTATCTGAGCGGCTCGATAATTTCTTTGAAGTCGACATGCTCCGGCAAGCCGCCGACATTGTGGTGGCTTTTGATGACTGCTGCGTTTCCGATCCCGCTTTCTACGACATCGGCATAAATCGTTCCTTGTGCCAAAAAGTCTACCGTGCCTATTTTTTTTGCTTCTTCTTCAAAGATGCGGATAAATTCTTCGCCGATAATTTTTCTTTTTCTTTCCGGATCGGTGACGCCTACGAGCTTGTCCAAAAATCTTTTTTCCGCGTCCACTCGAATGAAATTCATGCCGGAGTTTTTGAACGCGGCTTCGACTTCATCTCCTTCGTTTTTGCGCATGAGTCCATGGTCGACAAAAATACAGGTCAGCTGGCTGCCGATCGCTTTTGAAACGGCTGCCGCTACTACGGATGAATCGACACCGCCCGACAATGCCAGCAGTACTTTTTTGTCACCGACTTTTTGTCTGATCTCGTCCACTACGATCTCGGAGTATTCGTGCATCGACCAGTCTCTGGAAAATCCGCAAATATCCAAGAAGTTCGACAGTATTTGTGTTCCGTGATCGCTATGCTCCACTTCGGCATGGAATTGTATGCCGTAGATTTTTTCGGCAACATTTTGCATCGCCGCTACCGGACAGTCCGGAGTTTTCGCAACAAGCTCAAATCCCTGCGGCATGGTTTCGACAAAATCGATATGCGTCATCCAGGTTTTTTGGATATCCGGAGTCGATTTGAAGAGTTCGGACGGTTTGACGATGGTGGTCTCGATCCTTCCGACTTCTCGTGTTGCCGCGATGCTCACTTTGCCGCCAAGGGTTTGTGTGATGATCTGCATACCGTAGCAAATTCCAAGTACGGGAACGCCGAGTTCAAAGATACCGGGCACTAATTGAGGAGATCCGCTTTCATAAACTGAATTAGGCCCGCCTGTCAGAATAATCCCTTTGGGATTCAATTCTTTGATTTTTTCGATGCTGATATTATACGGATGGATCTCGCAGTACACATTGTTGTCTCTAATCCTCCTTGCGATCAACTGGTTGTATTGTCCTCCGAAATCTAAAATTAGTGCCAATTCGTTGTTCATTGTTTATTCTCCATTCGTTGTGATTTTGAAAATGCT
>JBGZJG010000002.1:0-5129 GCA_041848665.1 Filifactor sp. | reverse complement strand
TTTTTAAATAGAGATTTGTAATACGTGCATTTTTTATTGTGTTTAACTATTTTATCGAAAATCGAGATAATTGTAAAGAAAATATTTAATAAAATTATAAATAAAAATACATAGGGAAAAAATATTGACTTTTTATTTTTTATGGAGTATGATAAAAAATAGAAGATTGATTATATGGATAAAAAATGTTATATTATATGAAGGAGGGGTTGGATGAGATACCAGGTGTTAATTTCTTTGGATAAGGATGGAATACCAAAGGATAAGAATCGGATGATACTATCATTTTTTAAGCATCATTTGAAGAACAGTGATTCTTCATTTTTTGAAGAATTGTATGAAACGGGAGAAGCAAAACGAAAGGACTTCACATTTTCTCTTTATATGGAAGAGTGTGAGTTTTTGAGAGAAACAATTCGTATTCCGAACAAACGATTGTTTTTGAATTTTTCTACCTACGATTTGCTTACGGGAATTCAATTTTATAATGCTATGATTCACGGAAGAAAAAAGGAGTATGAATACAAGGGAATAACAATGTGCATTGAACGGATTATGTTAAGGAAAGAAGAAATCTTTCGGGAAGATTCCGCAATCTTTCAGACATTGTCTCCTTGTGTGGTACGAGAACACTGTAAGCAAGAGAACAAAGATTGGTTTTATAGTTTGGATACGGAAAAGGGACGAAAACTGTTTTTGGAGAATATGAAGTATCAGCTTTTGGAGACTTTACCGGAAGCAAAGTATGATATTGATGCAATGGAAGTGTCAATGATTCGAAATAGAGAAGTGAAGGTAAAGCATTATGGAATAGAAGTGGTTTCAAATATTTGTATTTTTGAAATGAAGGCAAAGGCATATATTTTGGAATATTTTTATAAAGCGGGTATCGGTTCCCAAAAAAGCGGAGGATTTGGAATGTTGACTAAAAAGTAAGGAGGTGCGTTTTTGTGGAAGAACAACTGATAACGATAAGAAGTGCGGATTGGCTTTTTAATTGTGGAATTTTGGGACTGTACAATATTTTGACACATAAAGGGAATAAGCCAAATGTCGTTCTGGAGAAAGATAAGCTTCTTTTCCCTGTTTCAGAAATGGACGGATTTTCCGAAAAGTATTTTTCTTATTTTATTGATGTATATGAAATGACATTTTCTCTTTATCGCATTACATCTTTTGAAGAATTTTTGGTTCGCCATCAACAAGAGCAGTTTGTGAATTTTACGGAGAAGAGTTTGGATAAGCTCAATGAACAGATTGAATCGGTTAAGAAATATTTGAAAAGCAATAGTTACGTAAGTGCTTATTCGCTCATTGAGTGTCCGTTTGATCCGTTGAAAAAGGAAAAGGAGCTGAAAAAGATTTCTTTGAAGAAAGATGAGATCATCCAAAACAAAATTTCCGATGTGGAACAACAGGTAGATTTGTTGTTGGAAATTGTGGCATTTTTTCATCAGAAAGATACAAGGAAATATATCGGCGGAAAAAATACGATGTATTCTATCATTCGAAATGCTTGGGATAAGGTGAGTATTATGAATCCCCAAAATAAAAATCCGAATATGTATGAGGAGATGGAAAATTATTTTGTAAAGCCGATGTTGGAATATTATCAGATTGAGAAAGAGGATAAGCAGAAATATAAATATCGGTGTATGAATTGTTTTGCAAAAATTAAGGATCTAAGCATTGATTTGGGATTTATGAGAGAGATGGGTTTTGATGTAAATCGAAAAACCTCGCATGTATGGGATTTCAATAATTATGTTGCAATCTGTCCGGTTTGTAGATTGGTATATGCCTGTGTTCCTGCGGGATTCAACTATCTTTACAATCGGGGAATCTTCATAAATTATTCAATGGATTTGGGAGAGTTAGGCAGAATCAATCAACAAATCAGAGTAAATATCCGAAGTGCTGCGGACTCTAACACAGTAATTTATCATGCACTGCAGGAACAAATGGACCGTCATATCAATGAGAAAGTAGAGTATGAATTGTCCGATGTGCAGGTAATTCGATTCAAACGAGATCCTGACAAAGATACAGTAAAGTATACATTTAATGTTTTGAACCGAAATATTTTGGAAACCGTAAAAAAAAGAAAAAGTGATTTTGACTTTATCCGCAAGGGTTCTTTTTCTGAAGGAAATGATACACGGTACATTTATAATGAAGTGATGAAACGATTGTTAAATAACGAAAATCAGTTCTTGCTGATACAAAAGTTAATGCACTACAAACTTTCAATGCCGGATAAGTCAAGATATGGAATGAGTACGGTGAAGAGTATATTAAACATTAACATAACATTTTTGAAGGAGGCGGGATACATGGAAAAAACAGAGAAAGATATTATCAAATCAGCAAAGGGATTTGGGCATTATCTGCAAAAAGCGTATGGATTTTCAGATTATACAGGAGAAGAAACTTCAAGTGAAAAGGGAGAAAAAAGCGTAAAATACAACAAGAAGTTGGACGGAATTGCATATCGAATGCTGAATGCATTAAAAACGAATAATAAGCATGCATTTATGGATGTATTGATCAATGCGCATATGTATGTGCAAAAATCGGTGCCGCCAATTTTTGCGGAATATTTGGAAAAGGATTTGGAATTTAAAAATATCGGTTATGCATTTATTACAGGAATGATTGGATATGCAGGAAACACAGAAGAAGAGAAAAAAGAAGGAGGAAGATAGAGATGAGTAATGTACAACAACCGAAGGGATTAACACTTACGATAATATTTGAGGCGGAAAGTGCAAATTATGGAGAATCAGTTGGAAACGTGGCATCACTAAAAAAAGTGGCAAGAAATAACGGAGAGCAATATTCTTATATTTCTCGTCAGGCTATTCGATACAATTTGATGGAGCAGATCGGAGAACCTCTTGCAGAAGTAAGTGCGGAGGGAAAAGGAGAGAAGAAAGTTATTCAATTTAGGAAAGATGCTACGATTGAACAATATCCGGAGATAGATTTTTTTGGATATTTGAAGACGGAATCAGGTACCGGTGGGAAAAAACGTTCCGCAAAAGTGAGATTGTCAAATGCGATTTCTTTGGAAACGTATAAGGGAGATTTGGATTTTTTGACCAACAAGGGGTTAGCAGACAGATTGCCGGAGAATATGAATATTGCGCAATCGGAAATTCACAAATCTTATTACCGTTATACGATGACTGCCGATTTGGATCAAATCGGAATAGATGATGTAGAGAAAATTGAGCTGTCCAATCAGGAAAAAATAAGACGGGTATGTAAATTGTTGGATACGGTAGCTTTATTGTATCGTGATATCAGAGGAAGAAGAGAAGATTTGAAACCGTTGTTTGTCATTGGCGGTGTTTATGATAGAAAAAATCCGTTTTTCCATAATGTAGTGGATATGAAAGAAAAAAGGATCCTTGTTGAATCAATTAAAAATGTTATGTTTGAAGAAATAAAACAGAATACACACTGCGGTCTGATTTCCGGAAAATTTGAGAATGATATGGAAATTAAGAAAGAATTGAATGCGGTAACGATACCTGAATTTTTCGAAACGATAAAGGGAGAGGTTCGTGATTACTATGAAGGCTGTTAGACTCCGTATACATCAAGATTTGGCTAATTATAAAAAGCCGACCAGCTTTCAGCTAAAAGAATCTTATCCGCTTCCGCCGTATTCGACGATTATCGGAATGGTACACAATATGTGTCGATATCAGGAATATGTCGATATGGATATCAGTATTCAGGGAAGATATGTGTCTAAAGTAAACGATTTGTATACAAGATATGAATTTAAAAGCGGGGCCAAATATGAGGTGTCAAGACACCAATTGAATGCCGGAGGGTTCGGTATCGGCCAGGGAGTTGCGACAACGGAACTTTTATCACAGGTAGAATTGTTGCTTCATATCCATCCGAAAGAAGAAAGCAGGGTGGAAGAAATATATCGGGCATTTCAAATGCCATGGGAGTATCCGTCATTGGGCAGACGAGAAGATTTGGCTGTAATAACAGAAGTGATTGTTACAGAAGTTAATGAGATGGAGATAGATGAGAATAAGTATATGAATGAAAATTACTATGCATATGTTCCGCTTAACTATTATCAAGATATCGGTACAGAGAAAGAAACGGTACGGGAATTTGATTATTTGGAGAACTCAATTTATCGTTCAAATCTGACAAGTAATATGGTTGTAAATCGAGGGACTAAGTTTATGTTGAATAAAGATTATTCTTTGCTTAATTATGGAAATTCAAAAAAACCGAAATATATTCGTATTTGGAATCAAGTGGAAGCACTGTATACTTCGTGTATATATGCAAGTTCGGATTATAATCTTCTCAGTGATGGGGATGGAGAATTTGTATTTTTTGCATAGATAAGGGGATAAAATGATGGGAGATAGAAAATTTCTTGCAAAGTCGTTGTCAGAAGAGACTATTCAAGAGCATACGGATTGTTTATTACGAGAGTTGGAAAATTTACAATCCATTTATTTGAATGATATCAATGTAAATTGGAAACTCTTGAGATGGGCTTGTATTTATCATGATTTAGGGAAAATGAACACTAAATTTCAAGAAAAAGTTAGAAAAAATTTATTGTCCAATCATGATATTCCGCATGGAGTGTTAAGTACAATGTTTGTGGATACCAAACAACTTTTAAAAGAGTTTAACAAAATGGAAGTGAAACTTCTTATGTCTTCCATCTATTATCATCATGACCGAAACAGCTTAAATCAAATTGATTTGCACAATGTTATAAAAGAAATGGAAGAGTTGCAATCAATTTGTCAAGAATTTCAATATGATAAGGTTGTTTTTCCAAAAAAACTGCAGTGGAAAGAGGAATATATATCACGATTTTCAGAGGATAGTATGAAATCGTGGCTATGTCAATTTGTGATACTTAAGGGACTGTTGAATCGCATTGATTATGCGGCAAGCGCACATATTCCCGTTGAGAGAGAAAATGATTTTTTGGAGCGTTCACTGGAAGAGTTTATGATTTGTATGCAGGAAGATGCCAAGAAAAACAAGAAAGAACTTCCTCAGTGGAATGACTTACAGATGTATATGAAGAACAATCAGAGCAGCAATGTGGTAGTATTGGCACAAACCGG
>JBGZJG010000001.1:0-9885 GCA_041848665.1 Filifactor sp. | reverse complement strand
CGAAAAGGAACTTATAAAGCAGGTAGCCAAGCACGAAGATAGATATAACAAGACAGCAAAGACTGTCTTAAATTTCAAGAGTCCAAATAAAGTTGTATCAGAATACTTCTCAAAGTGTAACATATGTCTTGACAATTAAGATTGTTTGGATATTTCAGGTACGGATAAACCTTGCAATAGCATGAGTATAATTTCATTTTCACGAGGAGTGAGATGATACTCCTTCAAACAGATGGGAGAAGTCGTTTTTGTCGGAATGTTTTCCGGCGGGTTTGAAACAGTATTGTAAGCAGAGGAGCCGTTTTCGTGTGTAGAAGAAGAAGTTTTCGGAAAAAACGGTGTATGGGAACAATTTGCAGAGGAAGGAAAAGGTTCATTATGTGTAAATACATATTTGGAGTATGCAGGCATCAAGAGGATAAAAACAATGAATGAAACAGAAGATAGGATAACGGCAAAACTCAAAAAGAGGTTTGGAAAAAATGTCAGAAACGTTCCGGGAACATGTATAGAAGTAAGAAACTGTTTAATGTAATAATCAAGATGAGTTTAAATTTTTTGAAGTCGGCATATTTTTTTAGATGGTTCCGAGTAGGTAATAGGATAGGATAAATCCAATTTGTTCAAAACCGTGCAGAAAAATGGTTCCCGTTTGAAGGAATTTTTTGTCGGAATAATTTGCCAAAAGATACAGAATGTAGCTTGCGATTATGGATAAGAATAAAATATTGCATAAATTCCAAATTCCATGACGAGTTTTTGCCAAGACAAGGAGAATTAAAAGAATGGAAAGCATGCCAATGATGCCATTTACAATGCAGGAAGTCGGCGTAAATGCGATGGGGAGATAGGTGTAAAAGATAGAGATAATTTTGTGCGAGGTAAAGAAATACAACATCAATGCGATTGAATAAATAGCATGGCGAGTATTTTGGTGTACTGTGTCTGTAATAGGGAAATAGTCTTTTGCATCATATTTTGTCAAACAAACAGTATTTACGAACACTAAAAAATCAGTGGAAACAAAGACGATATGATGGAAAGGCCATATTCCAATTCCATAAAAGAAAAAGTCATAGAGGTAAGAATGGCACCGAATAATTTTTCCGTATCATTTAGGGCATAGGTAAAGCCTAAAGAGGCGATTGCAGCACAACCTGCGAAGAAAAACATAAATAAGACAGCGTATAGGACAGAAAGATTATTTTGCGGAACAACTATCCAAGTTATGAAAAAAGAAAAGGCAATGATAGAATAGTATTTTGAAAAAAGACTTACTTTATCTTTTGTGACAACCGTAAATAACATTCCGGCACCAATACAATAAGAAATTCCCATCCACGTCATTGCATTTAATCCGAGGAAGATAATATCGTCTTGAAAAAAAGATTTTTGCATATTGGAAAAAATAGGAACCAAGGAAAAAACAACATATGTTTCAATTTTGACGGACGTATTTTTTATAAGAGCATTTCGTCTGTTGTTAGAAAGCATGGTGTCATCCTAAAAGTTATTTTGTTTTTTATAATTATACACTATATCTATATTTTAAAATTACAAATGAAATGCTCAAAAGTATCACTTGTATAAGAGTGGGTAATATACACCTTTTCATCAAGTGTTAGTATAAAAAAAGAAAGCAATCACTATTTTTTATTACCGATAGATTGTAAAGTTAGGTGTAACCCTTTTTACACATTACTCAAAAAACTTATCGAAAACTTAACTGAGGGAATTTTATCTTAGCACCTTTTCTGTTTTTTTGCATGGCCTGTTTGGGCTATTTTTATAGGAAAATTCGTTTGGGCAATCAGGAATAAATAATCTAAGGAGAGAAGGAAATACAATAAAAAATACCGTTTGTTTTGTGCGAACGTCCCATCTTAAGTTTCTATAACTTTTTGAATTGGAACTGTTCCCTTTAAACAAGCGGTATTTTTTATTTTAGTTAGCTACTTTCAGAAGGTTTCTTGTAGAAGGATAATGTTAGATAAGTACAAATAAAAGTTGTACTTGTTTATCCTTAACGAAAGAACAAGATTACATCAAATCTTCCGAGGTTGTTTCAATGTTGGTCTTTTTTTCAGAAGAAGAAAGAGCTTTAGAGCTTAAGGCACCTAATAGAATAGATTTTACATCCAATCCCATGGAGTCATTCAAACCGTCTGTGATTTGAGTTAAGGATTTTGTGATGTCTCCTACAAGTTTACTGTTGTTACCTTCACCGTACATTGTAATTTTATCGACTTTCGTAAGAGGTTCTGCAATATTTTTTGCAATTTCAGGCATAGCTTTGAAGTACATTTCCAATATAGCACCTTCACCATATTTTTTCATTGCTTCCGCTTTTTTATCAATTGCTTCCGCTTCCGCAAGACCTCTTGCACGAATTGCCTCTGCTTCCGCAAGACCGACCGATTTTTTTGCATCGGCCTCTGCCTGTGCCTTTAAGCGAATTGCATTTGCTTCCTGTTCTGCACGGATACGAACGGCTTCGGCTTGTTTGCTTTCTTCAAACAATTTTGCATTTGCCTCTTGTTGACGTTGGTATAATTCAACGTCGGCGGTTTGTTTTTGTTCCGCATCAAGTTTTGCTTTTTGAATTTCGATTTGTTTTTGTTCCCGAATTAGGTTTGCTTCGGCAATTTTGGTTTCTTTATCTTTACGTCGTTCTTCCGTTTGAATATCGTATGCCATATCCGCTTCCGCCTTTTGACGGTCGGATTCCGCTTTTAACTGTGCTTTTTTGATCGCCAATTCATTTTGTCGTTCAGCGATAATTCTTTGTGATTCCACTTCGGCATCATTTGCTTCTTTGTTGGCGGTAGCTTGTGCGATGGTAACGTCTTTTTCCGCATTTGCTTTTGCAATGGAAGCATCTTTTCTGATTTTGGAGATGTTGTCAATCCCCAAATTTTCGATGACGCCGTTTTCATCTTCGAAAGATTGAATATTGAAGGAAACAATTTCAAGACCTAATTTTTCCAAATCGGGAACGGCATTTTCCTGTACTTTTTCTCCGAAGGACTTTCTATCTTGTACCATTGTGGGCAGGGTCAACTGTCCGATGATTTCACGCATATTTCCTTCCAAAACATCTTTTACCTGTCCGATAATATAATCTTCCGTTTGGTTCAAAAAGTTTTGTGCGGCACGTTCAATCATTGTGGAGTCATTCGGTACTTTGATTTTTACGATACCGTCTACTCGCACGTTGATATAGTCGTTTGTTGGAACGGAAGTTCCTGTTTTGACATCAACGCTCATTACTTTTAGAGAAAGTTTATCCAAACGTTCCAAAAACGGAATACGAATGGCAGCTCTTCCAACGATGACTTTTTTACGAAGTCCGGAGATGATAAATGCTTTATCCGGTGGGGCTTTCACATATCCGGTAAGTAAAATAAAAACAAAAAAAGCAATAACAGCTCCTGTAATAATAAATCCTGTGGGCATAACACATTCCTCCTTCTAAAAATTTCCGAATTGTTTGATAGCGTTTAAAATCAAAGGACAATTCGGGTACTTTAAATTTATTATAACATATCGCAAAAGAGAAAGTGTTTCATTTTTGTGTCAATTTTGTCAAAGATTTTTTATTTTGACAGAAAAAATAATTATTTGGATATGTTTTGTACAAATGGTATGATAAAAATAATCATATAATATCTTTTACATAGGGTTTTAATTGGCGATTAGTATAAAAAGAATACTAAAATTATACAAAACTTACCGATAAAATAAAGGAAAGTGAATTGTTACATCAACAAACAACTTTTCATCTTTGCAAGTAAGATGGGTTGCATAATATCAACTGTAATTGATGTCGATGATGTGATGGAAAATCTCACAGAGGTTTTGCGAAAGATAGGACAGTATTCATTGGCAAATAAAGAAAAATTTGAAGTATTAGTAAAAAGCAGTCTTGCCAAAGAGCAGACAGAAGAAATCAAGAAACAGGAAAAGCGTATCCCACAAATCACAGACAGAATGGAACAGATTGAAAGAGTAATGAATAAGCTGTATGAGGATAACGCACTGGGAAATATCGAGCCAAAACGCTATGAATTACTATCAAGGAAGTATGCAGAAGAATATTACACTTTGAAAGCGGAACAGGAAGAAATAGAGGAACGCTTATCCGAATTTGAAAACGCCAACCAAAGAGCAAAGAACTTTATCAAGCTTGCAGAAAGCTACTCAGACTTTGAAGAACTTACCCCTACCGCCATCAATGAATTTATCAGTAAAATAGTTATGCATGAGCGAGATGTCAAAAGAGCAAAATATGCCATTCAGAGAATAGAAGTGTATTTCAACTATATCGGAAAATTTGAAAATGAACTCACAAAAAAAATAGAAAAGGCAGAACAGGAAATGATACAGATGAGAGAAGAAATCGAAGAAGCCAAGAAAGAAAAAGCACGAGCATATCGTAGGGAATACTACAAAAAATACTGAGCCGAAAACATTGAAAAGTACCGAGAGTATGAAAAAGTAAAAGCACGAGAATACCGAGCAAAAAAGAAGCTACAAGCAACAAATTAAAATCAAAAACTAAAACGAAATATCAACCAATATGAAAAGAGGTTTCCTAAGTACGGGAAATCTTTTTTTGTGCAAGTAAAAGGAGGACTAAATGGCAGAAAATGAAAAAGCACAGAACAATGAAGAACGAGCCACGCCCCGAAAACCTGACGGTATTCTAACAAAAAAGATTAGAGGAAAGACTTTTGTAACCGAGATATATTTTGACCCAGACAGCAAGGATACATTTCAAGAAAAGCTGTTAAAGGTAGTGCAATCGGAGCGGAAAGAATAGAGAAAATAAACCGCTTTGTATCCATATGCTTCTATATGAATTTCTATGGCAATTCGATAATTTTAGACTATAAAAGTTGTTCCAAAAGTGATATAATTGAGTTAGTTTATTAAGGTTAATTTCACTTATATATTGAAATTTGATAAAGTGAAATTATAATTATACAGGAGGAATGTATTATGGGTTGGTTTGGAAAAAAGAAAGAATGGGATACTCAAAAATCCGACGCAAACAAAGGCAGATTAAGAGAATTATTTAATGGAGTTATGCAAGATGGAGACTCCTACGATATTGTTTACGGATATGGCTTGAATATAAAAAACAGTGATTATATTTTAGCTCGTAAAACCACATACACCTATACAAGTTTAATTATAGGTTATCGTGAATCTGATATGAGCATAGCATTACTACAAACAACTCCGGAGCTTGAGGGTTGTAGTGAAGCTGAAATTTTTAGAAAAGACAATATTAAAAAGGCAAAAATTGCAACAGGTATGTACACGATTTACCATCAAGGTGGATTGATGGCAGGATATACTCAATTCGCAACTTTAGCAGAAAATGATGAAAAATTCCTTGCTTATGTATATCAGCCTGAAGAATATG
Organism: Filifactor sp.; assembly: GCA_041848665.1. Classification (GTDB taxonomy): domain Bacteria; phylum Bacillota; class Clostridia; order Peptostreptococcales; family Filifactoraceae; genus Filifactor. The sequence goes on along the minus strand of JBGZJG010000001.1, from coordinate 4,454 downwards.
ATAAGTTTGACACATTCTTTAAGAAATTTTCGGGCAAGTAAGCTATGAATTGGCTAACATACTTTTTAATCTTTTTAGCTATCTGTATTGTATGGTTTGTTATTACACGAATTTGGGTAAATGGGATAGATATGATTATCTCTATTCTCAAGAAAATGTTGGGACTAAATAAAAATGACAGTACAGAAAGTTGGCATACTTTGGAAGATATTAGAGACAAGACTAAAAAAGATTAAATAACAAATACAATTAAATTTATACGCTTTGAAGAACAGTAAATCAAAATGATGTGCACCCCAAAAACAGGACACAATATTAAATAGTTTATACCATGGATGCTTCCCTATATTTAACAGGAGGCATCCATTTTGTTTTGAGTTGAATTCTCTCGTTGTTATAATAATCTATATATTCATCTATCGCATTTGAGAAAGCCTCAAATGATTCATAATCTTTTTCATATCCGTAATACATCTCGTTTTTAAGACGACCAAAGAACGTTTCAATAATGCAGTTATCTATACAGTTTCCGCATCTTGACATGGATTGTACGATTCCCCTTTCTTTAAGTTCATATCTATAAAATTGAGGTTGATATTGCCAACCTTGGTCCGAATGAAATATCAACCCTTCTAATCCGGTAAATTTCTTGAAGGCTTTATATAGCATATTACTTATCTGTTTTAAATTTGGACTTAGCGATAAATCATATGAAATAACTTCATTTGTGAACATATCTAGTATTGGAGATAGATAACATTTCCCCCAAGAAAAATTAAATTGTGATACATCAGTTGTCCATTTTTGAAGTGGTGCTGTTGCAGTAAAATCCCTATTTATTATATTTGGTGCAACTTTACCAACTTCACCTCTAAATGAACGATACTTCTCTTTAGGTCGCTTACCACATAAATTTAATGAATGCATAATTCTTTGGATTCGTTTATGATTAATGCTGTATCCGCGATTTAGAAGTTCTCGGTGTACTCTTCTTACTGCGTATCTGCCTTTATTTTTATCAAATATTTCTTTAATTTCCTCGGTAAGTTCGGCATTACGCGCTCCAACAACACCTATCTTGCCAATTTCATAATAGTCTGATTTTATACATTTATTCTTGCACATCAAAGCTGAGTATAAATTTTGTAAAATTATAATATCTATCACTTTCTTATATCTAAAATTTTGGCATGTATTTATATATAATTATAAACAAACTGGTAATAAGAATGGCATAAAACGAAGCGGCTAATATCAATGCCTCTTTACTCTTACATATTTTTCTTGCTAATTTCTGTTCCAATTTAATAATTAAAAATATAAGAGCTTCTACAAAATATATGGAACCTAAAGTATAAAATGCCGTCTTTGGCATAGCGTAGAGGGAAAGGTACCAAAGAAAACGGCCTATATTTGCGAATTTTAGAAAATACAATCCGATAACAACAGGAATTGCTACAAAAAAGCTTAATATCCAAGAAATTTTCTTATTTTTTGTTTTTATTAACAGCTCCATTTCACCAAAATTTTTTGTATAATAGTCATTGGGGAAAAATATATAACTCAGTAAGCGTACAAATCTTATTATTAAAATGCCCCCAAGGATAAAAATCAAAATATAGCATAGAAAGTAACAAAGAATTTTATACTCTAATATATTTTTTTATCTCCCCAACCCTAAGCAAATATATCATAGCGCTAATATAGAACATTCTTATACGACATAATAATCAGTTGTTTGAGTTTACAAACCGGGATTTATCGATTTATTTTTCTTAATTATTTGAAGAATTACCGTCATCATTATTCTTATCTTTATTTGAAAAAGATCCGCTGATGGTTAACCATGATGACCCTACCCATAGAAAAACTATATCCATAGTATGATTTGTACTTCTATATTAAAAGTTATAGCTGCAACGACATAAAAGCATATTGCCCCTATTATAGAAGCCAAATGCTATCTTTTATTCCTATCCATAAATACTTCCTCCACAACTTCCCCTTTTATTTAACAAGTGCAAATATATCATTATTCCTCAAATTCCTCTGTAACATCAAGCCGCTTTGTTGTATTTAGCTCTTCATTATTCACATATTTTTCCTATTGGTCGATAAGCTATACTATTTTCAATATAATTTTCCAAATGTTTCCACAAAAAAGAAGTGCGTTCTTGCTGCTTTACTTATAGGGAATGAGTTATTGATATTAGCATATATTTCAATTATTCATATGAGACGGAAGATATAAAATAATTATTTCCCTGTCATCTTAAAAGCATACCTTAAAAGCGTGTATTAACAAGCTATTCTCCCCATTTTGAAAATACTAACTTGCTGATGGTAAAAAGGATACAAATATTGTGCAAGAAAAACAAATACAGAATATATAAAGTTTTTCTATTTTTTATGTCCAATTTAAAATTCATTTAATATTTTCCTCCTTAGCAGTTTTTAACATCTATTAACCATCAAATGCTAAATTTTATCTATTTAACAACTTCTAATTTAGTCATTTTACAAACTGGGAATTAATGAATAGATAAAAAATGTAATGCCTCATCTCTGATTTCCTTATTGTATGATTTATTTTCAGAAATTTGTTTCAACAGATTTAAATAATACTCTTGGTTATTCGTTCCATTTATTATACGATTCAACATCCAAACAGTATGCACTGTAGGAATTCTTTTTAATGAATCAATAAGTTTTTATCCATATCCTTTTTATAAAATGTCTCAATAAAGTCTACTATATACAAAGAAATTTCAAAAGCAGTCAAGAAAATATCTTCTTATAAATTGAAACAAAGGATGTATCGAATCTAATTGATTATAATTGCTTTTAATATCTTCCATACATTCAATCATAATTACCTCAAAATCATCATCAATTTATATTATCTTCATTTTTTTTGCTTTGCTCTTAGTTTATCCATACCAATTTATCTCCACAACTTCAAATTTGTTTCACCCGATATCTATAACATTATACCTTATTATCAAGGTATATATCTTTAACTCCTGCTTCTTTCTTTTTGCACTTAATCCCATGTTGTCTAAGTTGTTCCATCAAATTTTCCGTAACAAGATCTATCTCTGATTCTGTACTGTCTAACACAATTTTTTTGTGATAAGAACTGGCATCGAACAAAAAATATCGACTTATCAGACCTCTTTTTTGGGTTATTTTCATAACACCCGTCCAATTGTTCAGTGATTGCTTCTTTGAAAAAGTAACCATTTCTATATCATTAATGATATATCTTATTGGTATTCCCGACATAACAATCAATTCATCTTCTTCTATTGCAAAAACATCATATTTACCTTTTCCTCTAGAAAATTTCATAATCAACATAACAATGCTAACTGTTATCAATATAATTGACACAATCAACATTAACCCAAATCTTTCCAACATAAGCTATAGTATCCTCCAAAATTACACTTCAGTTAAACACAAATTTTTCTCCATTAAAACAATCAAAATATTGATGCAAAATTATGCTATATTAACCTATTCTCTTCTCAAACCTAAACATTCGCTCGTCAACTTCTTCAGCCATCACATTTTGCTCATTTCCTCGCTTAAATGACTTTTTCCATAAATTACAACATTATCATTTTGCCCTGTATCATTCAACCAAGAGGCTTTCTTTTTTCGTTGCTTCGACAACATTCATAACTTTTATAACTTTAGCAGTTTCTGATTTTATACATTTATTCTTATACATTAAGGAAATAATCAAAGGTAATATCATAATAGGTAGGCATACAATTCCACCTACAAGTGCTACCCCTCTGTAATGATTTCTTGTTGGGCTGCCCACCGAAGTATTATTAAGAAAATTTGCCATAGTATTATAAATTTCACTGCCACTTAACATATATATCAAAATACACTCTATCGCAAATAGCAGCAAAAACATCACCATTGATTTCTTTGCCACTTTACTGCATATCTCCATTTTTGTTCCCATGGTTAAGGATTTTGCACCAGATATCTTTTAAACCATTTATCTGATCGTTCTTCTTTTGCCATAAACTATTTACTTTCCTTTTTATAACTATTCTTCTCCATAATTTCTAATTTACCCATCCCTATAAACTGGAGTTATAGAAATCCCCTTCGTCGTGCCTCTTTTATCAATTTTGGTTGAATTAACGGGTATGTCCATTCCATTGGGAGTTCATCAGATTTGAATACCTTCTCCATCTCACAATGTAATTGTGCTTCAAATTTTGATATTTCAGCAAAAAACAACATGCCATACGTTTCTTCTCCAGTATCATTGACCCTGTTCTTGCCTATGACAGAGTATACACAAACAGGCTCTATCATAAAATCTACCGCACCTGTTTCCTCGTATAGTTCCCTTTTTGCAGTATCAAAAATGGATTCTCCGTGCTCTCTGTGACCACCTGGGACTTCAAAGGTATTTCGTTCCTTGT